>JAOZRQ010000811.1 GCA_029940115.1 Desulfobacterales bacterium | reverse complement strand
TTTGTTGCTGATGGCCGCTGTCCTTCCGCTGGATGCCGGCGATATCCATCCCCGCGGCATCACATTGGACGGAACATTGGGCACAGCCGGAAAAACAGATTTGCAGGGCCCGAATTATGAGATCAAGGCCGAATATGGCCGGCAGGCCGGGCCAAACCTGTTTCACAGTTTCGGGCGATTCAATCTCCATTCCGATGAACGGGCCGCCTTTAGCGGCCCCGGGGCTGTCCAGAACATCATCGGCAGGATCACCGGCGGGGAAGCCACATGGATTGACGGCCCCCTAAGTTCCACCATTCCGGGAGCCGATCTGTACCTCCTGAACCGGGCAGGGATGATCTTCGGTCCGAACGCGGCACTCCATGTCAGCGGATCGTTTCACGTCAGCACGGGCGACTATCTGCGGATGGGAGAGAATGAGCGATTCTACGCGATGCCCCAGGCCGGCGAAGTCCTGTCATTCGCCGCGCCGACCGCGTTAGGTTTTCTCGACGACGGTGCCGCGGAGATATCTGTTCAGGGGAGAGGCGAGATATCCGAACAGGATTGGCTTGAAAAGCCGGCAAGCCTCCGGGTTTCAGAGGGAAGGAGCATCTCCCTCATCGGCGGAGACATTAAGATGACCAACGGGACGTTTTTTGATGTCTCCGTCGGATTGGCCGACCCTGATGACCACTTCACCCCGTTCGGGCCGGATGGGAATCCGGCATACATGGATGAGGAGGGGCGTCCCGTCTTCTTTGATCCCGAGGGGCGTCCTGTGCCATACGACGCGGTTCGTGCGGATGAACTGACGCTTGTGACGGAGACCATTTATCCGGGAGATGTCAGCGCGCCCGGCGGGCGGATCAACATGGCGGCTGCCGCGGCCGCCGGAGAGGTCGTTCCGAAAGCGAATGGTCTGGACACATCTTCGGTTGAAGCAACGGGAAAGATAAGCCTTTCCGGAAAATTCCTCGTCAGCGCAAATGAGGAGATGGCCCCTCCCGGAACCAGCCAAGGAGCCGGGGCCATCTTCATCCAAGGAGGCACCTTTGTCATGGATGACAGTGCGATTCAGACGGAGACCTTTGACAGTCAGGAGAGTGGCAGGATCGACATTCAGGCGGATACGGCCTCCCTCCGTGCGAGTCATCTCTCCGCCAGCACCCGCGGAATCGGAAAGGGCGGAGATATAGTGGTCACCGCGTCCGAATCCATCCGTCTTCACGGAAATGACGATTACGGAGAGGGAAGCGCCATGGCTGCCTACACGCATACCGGAGACGGGGGAGAGATTCGGATAGAGACAAAAGCCTTGACACTGGACGACGGCGCGGAACTGGTCACCTCGTCCAACGGACCTGGAAGGGGCGGAGACATCATTCTCCAAGGCCCCGAATTCCAAGATGCCGAATCTGTGACCCTCTTAGGCCATACCCCTGACGGAAATCCCACGATCATCTCTGTCAGTACGCGTGGCAGCGACGCGGACGCGGGAGACGCGGGAACGGTCCTCATAGAAACGGAAAATCTGTCACTGAATGACGGCGCACAGATCGCCAGCATCTCCCAAGGCGGCGGAAGGGGCGGTGATGTGACGATCCATGCGTCCGAGTCGGTCAGATTTTCAGGCAACCAACCTGGAGGATGGGGCAGCAGCATCGTCACCCGCACGCTTAGTACGATCAGTCAGGAGATCGGCGCGGCCAAAGCCGGAGACGTTATGATCACCACAAAAGCGTTGTCCTTGGATGACGGCGCATGGATCGGCAGCTACACAGAGGGAAGCGGAGAGGGCGGGCGGTGACCATTCAGGCCTCCGAGTCAGTCACGCTATCAGGGCGGAACGGCTTGGGAAAGCAGAGCATCATCTCGGCAGGTTCTCTCCGGGAGGTGGGCCAGCCCGCGGGAGACGCGGGACGCATTTCTGTGGCGACCCAAAGACTGAGCCTCTCCGATGGCGGGGGAATATCCACAGAAGCTTCCAATGCAGGCGGCGGCCAGATCGACATACAGGTGGATGCACATCTCCGCATATCAGACGGCGGAATGACCACCCGGGTAAAGGCCGGCGGAGCGGACGCGGGGAACATCCGCATTGCCCATCCCGAGTTCACCACCCTGAATCACGGCCGGATCATCGCGGACGCATACCACGACCTGATGAAGCAGATTCACGTCCCGATTGATCCGACACTCCCCTCTCCGAGAGAGG
>JAOZRQ010000308.1 GCA_029940115.1 Desulfobacterales bacterium | reverse complement strand
CAGGTGAGGACTCGGCCTCAGCAGGTGAGGACCCGGTCTCAGCGGGTGCAGGCTTGACCTCTTCCCCTGCTTCCGCTGAAGCAGACGTGCCCTCCAACGACGCCTTGTCAGGAGGATCCGCTTTTGCGTCACCCTCCCTCTCCTTGAGCCACTTCGAGATCTTGGGGGCGAACTCCCTCTGGCATTTGGAACTGACATAGATCCCGATATGCCCGGTCTTCATGCAGATGTCCGTCTTGTCCGTGCTGCCCACCTCCTGAGTCAGACGTTCACATGCCTCGGGGGGCACCAGATGGTCATACTGGCCGTAAAAATTCAGCAGCGGCATGGTGATCCTTTTCAGATCCACCCGTTTTCCATCCAGTTCCAGCTTGCTCTGAATGAGAAGGTTCTTCTTGTAGCAGTCTGTGATGAACTGGCGGAAGGTCGCGGCCGGGATATCCGGACTGTCAAAAATCCACCTTTCCATTCGGATGAAGTTTTCCACAAACGTCTTGTTGTCCATGTTCTCAAAAAAGCCGACATACTTGTCAAGGATCAGGCGCGCCGGATTCAGCAACAGGAATCCCAGATTCATCAGGTCACCGGACATGTTGCCATATGAACTCCCCATGAGATACGCGTCGGTCTGCTTCATCCATATGTGGAGCAGCCCCTTGTCCGTGTCAAAATTGGTGGGTGTCACCGTTGTCACAAGGTTCCTGATCTTTTCAGGATGGAGGGCCGCATACATCACAGAGAATGCCCCGCCCATGCAGATTCCCATCAGATTGATATGGGGGAGATGGGTTCTGTCCCTTATGAAATCAACGATGTTGTCCATGTAACCGTTCACATGGTCGTCAATGGTCAGATACTGGTCCTTGCGGGTCGGATACCCCCAGTCGACGAGGTAAACCTCGATGCCGTTGTCCAGAAACGTCTGAACCACGCTTCTTCCCGGCTGAAGGTCGAGCATGGTCTCCCGGTTGATCAGCGCATAGACCACGAGAAGCGGGTATTTCTGCCTCACTTCCGCGGGCTTGTAATATTTCAGCTTGACCCTGTCCTCCTCATGGACCACCTCGTAGGGAGTGGTTGAGAGTTCCGTCTCCAGCGGACTCAGCAGAACTTCCGACGCCTTGTGGACGCGGGATTTCGCCTTTTCCGTACTCTCAGCCAACTTTTCCAAGATAAGGTCCACAGCGATTTTCGGCTGACTCATACCTTAACTCCTTATGATATTGTAGGATTCAGGAATTGAGAAATGCAATGCCCTATATATTAACTCAAAAGTGACACCTTCTCCCTGCAAACCTCCGACTGTCAATGCCCCGGTGCGGAAATTCCTGTGCCGGCAGAAAAGTCGGGAACCGGCCCTGCGGCATCAGAGGCTCATCCGCGTCCATCCGCGGTTTGCCGATCATGTGAGACCGCAGATGGACGCAGACAAAACCTGCCCCATCGTTGCAAGGTGTCGTTTTTGAGTATTAAGGATGAAAGCTGAAGGATGAAGGATGAAACTTCCCCACTTCTGAAGGTTTGACGGGGATGTCATGGTTGCCCGTCCATCCTGCAACTTTTGGTTCCACTATCATTCTCACAGCAGATTCCCGCTTCACTTGCCCATGCCCCGTGTCGGGGCAGGAGCAAGGGAATATGACCATTTGGCCATGGTGGCTTGCAGGAATGACTCGACGGTGAGCCAGAAAATCTGACCGCCATGATTGGCATCGCAAGGAATCAGATTCCTGAATTCCCGAATTTCCTAAGATCTTCCCTCCACCTTCTTGGAAAGCGCCTTAACCTTTTTCTTCAACAGATAAAAATCCTTGTAAAGCTCATCCATGTCCCTGTTGGTGGGAACGGGGAGGTCAGCAAGCATGTCATACAAGAGCTCTTCCTTGGCCGATCTGTACTGCACCAGCGCGTCAATGGTGTTGTCCATGACCTGCGTATATTCCGGAGATTTGAGCAGTGTCATGTAATGGCCTTCCAAGATTCGGATCCACATGTTGTAATAATCCTTGAAATTGCCGTGGATTTCCCCCTTCTCGGCCAGTTCCTCCACCTTTTCCTGCATGACGACGCTTGATTTTTCGATGGGGATGTAGAACATGTAAAGAAATTCGCTCAACGCGGCTTGGAAGATGTTGAATCTGTCAACAAACCGGTTGACCCGTTCCTGCTGAAACCGGTTCAGGCCCAATTGGGGGACATTCAGGAACTTCCGGAACTCTTTTTCATAAATTTCATTCCACGCCTTGAAGACATTCTGGTCAATGCCTTCAAACTTGTAGGCCTCGGTGTGCTTGCCCATCCTCACCGCTTGGTCGGCCCAGCGCTTTTGCAGGTTCAAATACCCGTCCCATGACTGCTGGGTCATCTTCATGACAAATTCGGGAAGCGAATCCATCCCCCTCATCATGGCGTTCAGGTTTTCTGGCTCATTGAGCGTTGACATCAGGGACTGGAAAATCTTGGCACCGGTCTCCCACGTCTTCTGCGCCTGATATGTCGGGCCTGCCTGGTTTTTTTCAGTGGCCCCGGGGAAAGGTCCGAACATCCCGCCCTCGGTTTTCAACATGTTTCCCCAGAAATCTGTCGCCGATTTTGTCCACTCGGCAAACAAAGCCGTAAGATCTCCTTGACTCTGGTCCATTTTTCAACTCCGTCTGATTGATTTTGATCTGCTTATAACCCAGCACCTGATGTAAGGCAAGTTGTTTTTGTGCCTACGAACTGATGCTTGCATCTTTAACATTGTCTGCCGGGCAAAGTGTCAGCTGAAGATCGCCTTTTTTCTCTTAAGTACCCGGCCAAAAGTTTTCCGGGTTTTTTTCTGGGAAGACAGCTTCCACAAACCGCGGATGGACACGGATGAACGCGGATGAGTCCGCGGCAGACAGGCCGTCCGCGTTCATCTGCGTTCATCCGCGGTTCACAACGGAAAAGCTGTTCCTCATATGCAGACACCTGAAAACATATGGCCAAGTACTTATTCCTTGTCTTTGTCCTTGTTTTTCTTTGAGGACTCCTCAAACAAAGAATGAAAAGGGCTCAGATCCTCCATTGACTTTTTCGCCACCTTGGAAAAGTCCATGCCGAGTTCAAGATATATTTTGAATTGCTCACTCATATTCCTTTTATAAAGGAGGTAGCTTTGGATCGCCTTTTCGAGATGGTTTTCAAAGAAATCCCTGAGCACATCATCCCCGAATCGGATAATGAGATGAAGCAGGGACACAGGGAGGATGCGGTTGTTCTTTTTGACCTGCTCCATGATGATCTGGGCGAGGATGGGGGCGGTCACGTCCTCATTGCTCCTCACATCAATGACCTCCACCTCCTTTCCCTGCTTGATCATGTCGGCGACATCCCGGAGGATCACATATGTGCTGTTTTCCGTATCGTACAATCGCCTGTTCGGATATTTTTTGAGAATCACTTTATGGGACATCGTTTTTCCCTGCCCTGCCTGCCCGTGCCCCGCCGGGCAGGGCACAGGCAGGCGAAGGGATTTCAGACCTGCTGATTATGGCACATTGCAATATGTCTTGCCCGCTTGCCAGTCATTCCATAATGGTATGATAAGCATATGGCCACCATGAAATCAAGTCTTTTATGAGAATATTCAATCTTCACATATTTTTTTGTGCAGTGCATCATTTTCTCTCTTGACAAACGAAAAAGACCGCTTATATTGAAAGATAAGGAGGGGATCAATTTGAATACCTCATCCTGTCGGGTTCAGATGTTGAGCCCGTGAAAATGTGACACGATGCAACAATTTGACAAAATATCCGATGTCTGATGATACGGATATGGTCCTTGGAAAAGCGAGGTTTTCAATGTCACTTGCCGGTTGAGATTTTTTTGTGCAGTGCATCATTTTCTCTCTTGACAAATGAAAATGACCGCTTATCTTAAAAGGTAAGGAGGGCGATCAATTTGAACACCTCATCCTGTCGGTTCAGATGCTGAACCCATGAAAATGTGACACGATGCAACATATCTTGACAAATTGTCGGTGTCTCATGCTGTGATGCTACGGAGATGCTCCTTGGAAAACAAAGTTTTCAATGTCACTTGCCGGATGAGACATTTTTTTTGTGCATTGCATCATTTTTTTCTTGACAAACGAAAATGACCGCTTATTATAAGTATTGACGATGACGACGGGGTCAAATGATCCAGACGTCAGTTCCGGGCAAGACGCCGGAAGCAATTGAAGCATGCCGCGTTTCACCCTGAAAGGTGCAAACGGCTGAATAGTTGAGAATGTCCAAATTTTAATCAGGAGGTTGAAAAAATGGAACGAGGAACAATAGCGAAGCAGACCATCGCGTTTCAGAAGACCCTTTTTGAGAACAGCTTTAATGCAATGAAAATGGTTCAGGATCAGACAGAAAAGATGCTCAACACGTTTTTGGGGCAACTTTCATGGGTACCTGACGAGGGAAAGAACACCATCAGCGAGTCTGTTGAATTTTACAAAAAGGCGCGTGATGACTTCAAAAAGGCTGTGGACGAGGGCTTTGCAAAGATGGAAACCATGTTTGCCGAGAAGTGAACAGTTCTTGCGTGAGGATAACAGACTTCCGAAGTTTTTGCAGCTTCGGAGGTCTTCAGAGAGAACCCGGTTTCGCCTTCATGAAATGGGCGCGACCAGATCAGAAACCGGCTTCTTCCAAAGAAACCAAATTTTTCCAAAAAACTTGGTTTCTCTCGGACAAGCCTGTTAAGGAGTAAAAAATGGATCAGAAAATGTTATTCAGGCAGATGATTGATTTTCAAAAGGCCACTTTTGACAATTCCTTCAAGGCCATGGCAACGCTTCAGGAGCAGGGCGAAAAGATGGTCAGCATGTTCCTCGATCAGGCATCTTGGCTTCCTGAAGACGGAAAGAAAGCCGTGACCGACTGGATTGAGGCCTATAAGAAAGGCCGTGAGGACTTCAAGGGGGCGGTGGAGAAAAACTTCAACAAGGTGGAAGATTACTTTGCCAGTTCAAAAAGCAACGCTCAATAGGCGGAGAATCTCATGGGGTCATGACTGTGAGAATCTGATCATCAGATGGTGATCCTTCGGTTCTGACGGTTTTTAGGTTGACATCTTCATTCATGGGTTCACGCTTTGTGGTTCCGCCTTCAGACTGTGCGGCACCGCCGAGAGGCGGAACTACTCTTTTCAGACAAAATGTGAGGATGCCGACTTTGCAAGCTTTTTCTGGTCATGGTGCATACTCCATTTGGATGGGCCATTCGGGTCTGCCACCCGAAATGCGGGAATTTTTGCCGGGAAATACGTTTCCCACCCCATTGACCCTTTTCCATTTCCAAGAGATAGTGACACTTTATGGTGGCGATGTTGCAAGAAGTTCCCGGACGAATCAAAGAAACCCGGTTCTGGCACAATGCCAGCGTCATGCAAACCTGATCGCCCAGTCCTCTGATGAGGGCGAAACCGGGTTCTCTGAAAATCGCAGAACCATATTTCGACTGAGTCCCCGAAACGTAAATCCGTCAAGAACCGTTATTTTTTTTTGGAGGTATCATACAATGTTCCCTTTAGTTGACTTTAACAAAGGCGGCTGCCTCGCCGACGTGGAGAAATTTTCAGAGAAAATCCTATCTCCAGTTCAGACAGTTGCAGGCCAAGTGAATGCCGCGCAGAATTGCTGGTCAAGCTTCATGAAGTATATGAACGATTTTGTGACCCCGTGTCTGCTTTCCACAAACTATTTTGCCGGAGTGGAACAAGCCAAGCTCATGAAGACTTCGCCTCTGGAAAGTTTCCAGTCATACATGGGACTTCTGGACTTCAGCCTTGATCTGACCAACAGATTTCTCACTGGCAGCATGAGGGCGATCAATGACTACAACAGCAGGGAAATGCAGAACGCCATGGCTGCTTGGTTCAACACCTTCTTTCATCTCGAAGGAGATGACATCACCGATTTTCTGAACCGGCAGGCAAAGATGATGGACTCGGTGGCAAATGCCTACCCCAAGGCAATTCAGGATATTGAGCCTGAATTCGGGTTTCACTTTGAGCGGGGGGAGAACATAAAGTTTGCCGAGACAGACCGGTTTGTTGTCTATCAGGTCCTTCCCACAGACAAGACCGTCAAGGTGAATGAGAAGGGCAAGCCGATCCTGATCCTCCCGCCATATGTGCTGGGGGCCAACATTCTCGCGTTTCTGCCCGGGGAGAACAAAAGCTACACCCATTGTTTCGCAAACATGGGGATCCCCACCTACATCAGGGTGCTCAAGGAGATTGACGAGACCCCCGCGCTTCAGATCATGACCAGCGAGGAGGATGCGCTTGACACCCGGTTCTTCTGTGAGAAGATCATGGTTAGGCATGGAAAGCCGGTCACCCTGAACGGCTATTGCCAAGGCGGGTACATGGCCGTGTGCAACATCCTTTCCGGCGAGCTGGACGGCGTGGTGGACGCGCTCCTCACCTGCGTCGCACCGATGGACGGAACCCGGAGCAAGGGGCTGTCCGGATTTCTGAACACGCTCCCCCAGCGATTCAATGATCTGGCTTACGGAACCAAGACGCTCCCCAACGGAAACCGGGTCGCGGATGGTACGCTGATGGGCTGGGTCTATAAGCTCAAGAGCATTGAGAACGAGTCGCCCACAGTCGCCTTCTTCCGGGACATGATGATGCTCAGTCCCAGAAACGGCGGGGATGTCAAGATCAGCAAGACCGCGGCCGCCATCAATTACTGGTTGGCCACCGAACGGAGGGACCTCCCCCTTGCCATCACCGAGATGAGTTTTGACTCCTACAACAAACCCGTGGCCGAGGACGGGACCCTTCCGGTGAAGATGTTCGGCCGCGACCTCAATTTCAAGCGGATTCAGGAGAAGGGAATCAAGTGGCTCATCTGCTACGGCGAAAAGGATGACTTGGTGGAACCGGAAGTGGCCCTCGCGCCCAGAGACCATGTGGATGTGGAGCTCTCCGCCTTTCCCAAGGGACATGTGGCCATTGCCACCTCCTGGTCCAATCCGAAATCCGCGTACGCGCTGCATACCCGATTCGGCGAGAAAAACCAGCGAGGGCCTGTGCGTTTTCAACTGGATCTGGACAAAGAGTTGTCTGACCAAACATGAAGCGTGAAGCGTGATGCGTGAGGTGTGAGGCGTGATGCGTGATGCGTGAAGCGTGAAGGTGAAAGTGAAAAATTGAGCGTTTATTCACTCCTCACTTCACTCGGGGGCAATAGCGATGGATGAAAAGTTTTTGGAGTTCTGGGGAAATCTTCTGATCAATGCGGCCCGAAGCAAAAGACAGACCGATGATGTGAGCGACTGGATGCAGAAAGGCTTTGAGCAGTTCCGTGAGATGACCGCATTCCAAGGCACTCGCGGATTCGGGGACATATGCACCATGTTCCGAAAGTTCTATGGTCTGGATCAATTGCCCGAGCGCAGTTCGGAATATCAGACCATGGCCAAAAAGGCGTCAGAGGATTTTCAGAAATCCTTTTTGGATTATCAGTCAATGATGGGGATGGTCTCGAAAAAAGAGCACCTGACTCTTGTGGAGAAATATGAGGCGCTGAAAGAAAAATGTGCGGATCAGGAAGAGACCATCAGACATCTGCAAATGTTGCTGAAAAATGTGAAAGGCCAGGAACAAGGGGATGCGGTCAGGAATTTGCAGAGCATCGTGAAAGATCAGACCGAACTATTTCAGAAAATGACAACAGGATTCACCCAGACCTTTGCGAAAGAATCCGGTGATCTTGTTGAAGAACAGAAAGGAGTGACGAAAAAAGATGATGAACCCAAACGAGCTGTGGAAACAGATGACTGATTTTCAGAAACTTGCCTTTGACAACACTCTCAATGCCATGACACAGCTTCAGACACAGACGGAGAAGATGATGGCGATTTTCATGGATCAGGCGTCCTGGTTTTCCGAGAAATGTCAGACTGGTTCGGAAACGGCCGGAAAAGATTGCGGAACGGGAAGTCAGACTGGTTCGGAAACGGCCGGAAAAGATTGCGGAGCGGGAAGTCAGACTGGTTCGGAAAGGGCAGGAAAAGATTGCGGAACGGGAAGAGACCATCAGACATCTGCAAATGTTGCTGAAAAAGGTGAAAGGCCAAGAACAGGGGGAGGTCAGGAACTTGCAGAACATCGTGAGGGACCAGACCGAACCATTGCGAAAGAAACCGGTGATGTTGTTGAACAGAAAGGAGTG
>JAOZRQ010000307.1 GCA_029940115.1 Desulfobacterales bacterium | reverse complement strand
GAACAGACCATCACCGAGCAGTGGCAGACGCTTCTCGGCATTGATAAGATAGGCATTCACGACAACTTCTTTGATCTGGGAGGAAATTCTCTGGTCGCGGTGCAGCTCATCTCACAGATGAACGAGATGTTCCGGATTGAGCTGACCTTGGACACCATTTTCAATGCGACAACCGTGGCCGAACTCGCCGAGAGCATCAATCAGCTCCGCGGCTCCGTGCAGGACGATTCTGAAAAAATCGCTCAGAAACTGGCGTTAGTGGAAGGACTTTCAGATGAGAAAATAAGGGAGCTTCTTGCGGAACAGGGAGACCTCCCTGAAGGAGAGTGAATCAGGATGAATGACATTTCCGAACGTATCGCGCGCATGTCGCCTGAAAGGCGAAAAGTTCTGGAAAAGCTGCTTCAAAAAGAGGGGACAGAGTTGCCCGCTTCCCGTACCGGTGATTCGCCGGGCACGGGATCAGCCTCTTTCAAGGAACCTTCTTCTGATGAAAAGGAGAAAGCGGGACAGCTTTACGACTCACTTGTCCGGGAACAGTCGGAGACTTTGCTGGTCCGCATTCAGCCTCACGGAGAGAAGGTTCCCCTTTTTCTCATCCACCCCATCGGAGGAAGTGTTTTCTGTTACACCGAGCTGGCCCGACTGAGGACGGAGCGGCCGATTTACGGGATTAAAGCCTCCGGACTTGCGCCGGGCACATCACCCCTCACCCACATTGAGGACATGGTCGGACAGTACATCAGGAGAATGCGTGATGTTCATCCGGGCGGCCCTTATCTGCTCGGAGGGGTCTCGGCCGGGGGGAACATCGCCTATGAAATGGCACGGCAACTCCGGCAGAAGGGAGAGGATGTTCATCTTCTCATCCTCATTGACACGTTTTCGTTCTACGATTACATTGTCGAAGACGATGTCGGCTATTTTCTGGCGTTCAGCCTCAGTTTCGGACTCTTTTTCCATGCAGATCCTGTAGGTGCCTATTATGAAACCCTAAAGATCAGCCCGGATGAGGGCATTGATGCGATACGCCGCGAGGTCCAGCGTCTCTCTTCCCGGGAGAGACTTGAACTTCTCAAAAAGTGCATGAGCAAAGCCGGGGTTGTAGGATCAGATATCAGTGTTGAACATCTGAATCGCTACTTCAGCGTTTATGTCGCAAACTGCCGCGCATTGCTGAATTATGCCCCCCGCCCCTACCCGGGCAAAATCGTCCTGTTCCGGGCCACAACAGACGATCCGCTCGCGTTGAAACTGGGGGATCCGGACAGACGCCAGACAGACAAAACCTTGGGATGGAACCGTTACGCCTCCGACATCGAAGTCCATGACATCCCCGGCTCAAATCACTACACCATCCTCACCCCTCCCCATGTCAGCATGGTGGCGGAAAAGCTGAGAGATGAGCTTAAACGATGAACTGGAAAACATTCAGAACACTCTTTGTCGCCATCCTCCTCATGATGCTGGGGGAATCCATGGTGACCCCCTTTCTTGCGGCATACGCGCACGGGCTCGGGGCCACCTCCCTGTACATCGGACTCGTCTTCGGGGCATTCTCCCTCTCCATGTCCTTGGCGTCGCCGGTCATGGGACGCCTCTCTGACGCGAAGGGGAGGAAGCCTTTTCTCGTGGCAGGACTTTTTCTCTACTTTGCCGGATCTGTGTTCCTCGCATTCTGGACTGATGTGGGTGCCCTCATTCTGATCCGTTTCCTGCAGGGCATCGCAGCGGCCATGTTCACGCCGATTGCCTTGGCCTATGCTGGCGACATCACGCCCGAAGGCAGGGAGGGGCTGGTGATGGGGCTGACAAACGGGGCATTTGTCGTGGGATTGTGCATTGGGCCGCTCACCGGAGGCCTTGTGAGGGATCAGTTCGGCATTCACATCTCGTTTCTCATGATGGGACTGCTGTTTCTCCTCGGCTCTCTGATCTGTGCGATCTTCCTTCCGCGGCGAAGCCAAGAGCGCATCGTTGCCAAGGAGAGCGTTGCGAGCTATAGGGAGCTCATATGCGACAGGCACATCGCAGGACTCTTCGTGTTCCGTTTCGCCTATTCCATATGCATCAGCTCAATCTGGTCATTTGCCCCCCTGTTTGCAGACACCGAACACGGACTCTCCGGCCCGGCCATCGGCCTCATCATCACAGTCGGGGTTCTGGCGGACGCGGCGGTGCTGGTACCCATGGGGATATTGGCGGACCGGTTCAGCAAGAGAATCTTCATCGCCGTTGGCGGCCTTTTTCCCATCGTTGCCTTGGTCTTTTTCAGCCAGATGGAGGCCTCCTGGGGATTTTACGTGGTCAGCGTCCTGCTCGGGTTGGGGGACGGGGTCGCGATGCCTGCGGTCATGGCCATGACGGTAGTTCTGGGCCGGAAAAAGGCGTCCATGGGCGCGATCATGTCCCTCCTGACCCTGTCCGACACCCTCGGCTTGGCCGCCGGCCCCGTGCTTGTCGGAATGATGATGGACACCTGCGGGAAGGCGGGCACATTCGGAGGCGGCGCGGGGATCATGTTGCTGGCGACCGGATTGGCCCTAGTCCTAACCGCCGGCTTCCATGCGCTTGAGCGGCAGGCCTCAAACCCAGAGAAAGAGCCTCCCCCTGCCTGAATTGACCGTACAAGAAGATTAGCATATCAGAATTGATGGCATCTCAAACAATGACCAAACAATTGCCTTGATGTCGGGTACTCGACAATCCTTAACCCTTCATCTTCATCCGCCCCTGATAGACCGATCCCTGTCGCCCGTCAATGCTGATGAAGTCTCCGGAGCGGATCATCACTTGGTCAAAGCGGCCCGTTCTTCGCTTTTCGTCGCAGACGAGACTGCCGCATCCCACCACGCAGGTCTTCCCGAGCCGGTGTGCCACGACCGCCGCGTGGGAGGTGAGTCCGCCCCGTGCGGTGAGCAGGCCGTCGGCCGCGTGGATCTCCCGGATATCATCCGGCACGGTGTCCCCTCTGAGAAGGATCAGCGAGGTCTCCGGTTCCAAATGTCGCCAATTCTCAATCTCCTCCACAGTGAAGATCACCCGCCCGCTCATCGCGCCTCCGCTGACGCCGATGCCGTGTCCCAAGGGGCGTTCCCCATTGATCGCCTCGAAGGTCATCGCCTTTTTCCGCTCCCGGATGGCCATGTCCCGGGTCTGGAGCAGATAGAGGGCCGCCACAGAGGGACCTTCGAAGGTGAACTCCATCTCTTGGGGGCTCCAGCCCTTCTCATAGACCAAGGTGTTGGCGAGACGCTCCAGTTCCTCATAAATCTCCGGAAAATGACTTTCAAGGGTGGTGTCGGTGTCCCGCATCTCAATATCCTGCTGGTCAATCGAGATGGGCAGGGTCGTGACCAAGCCTGAGACCACGTCCTCCCCCTGATTGCCGATGGTGAAATCGCCCCACAGTCTCAGATTCTCCCCGGCCCATCTCGGATTGTGGGTAAAGAACACCCCTGTGCCGGACTGCGGGGAGAGATTGCCAAAGACCATGGCCTGAACCGTGACCGCCGTGCCCCAGTCATCGGATATCTCCATGATGCCGCGATAGGCCTTCGCCTTGGGGGACTCCCAAGAACTGAAGACTCGCTTGATGGTGGTGATCAGTTGCTCAAATGGCTCCTCGACGATCTGAATCCCCGCATCCCGGATCATCTGCTTGTAGGCCAAGGCCACCGTCCGCATCTGTTCGCCGGTCAACTTGCTTTTGTAAAGAACCCCCTTCCTTTTCTTGAAATCGCCGATGATCGCGTCGAAATCATCCCGCACCAGCCCGTAGGACATGCCGTGGCATTGCAGAAACCGGCGGTAATTGTCCCACGCGAACCAGGCGTTTTCGGTGCGGGCCGCAAGACCGGCCGTGATCTCCTCGTTGATCCCGACATTCAGAAAGGTGTCCATCATCCCGGGCTGGGAGATGGATGATCCGCTTCTCACCGAAAGGAGCAGGGGATTTCCCGGGTTCCCGAACACCTTGTGGGTCGCCTTCTCCATGACAAGGATATGCTCGGACACTTGCTCCCTGAAGTTTCGTCTCGCCGGGCCATAGCTTTCGATCATCTCCCTGAAACGGAACACCTCGGTGGTGATGATGAAGCCGGGGGGAACCGGCAGGCCGTAATTCTTCAGCCGGATCAGGTTCAGCCCCTTGTTTCCGAGATAGATGATCCCCGCGTTGTCGGCCCGCTCATCAATGCAACGGATCGCACTCTGGGGATCGTAGAGGAGCAGTTGCCGCAGATGATCCCGGTGCAGTTTGTCGGCCTGATGAAACAGTGTGTTCAGCACCCGCGTCAGGAACACATCAAGTTGCTGAAGCCCCAGGGAACTCGATATCCGCTCCCGGGAGAATATCTCCGATATCCGGTGTTTGCCGCTCTCCGTGGCCGCGGGCGACGAATCGGAGAGCGGACCGGTGTATTTCGGCAGGATATCCTTGAAAGGGATCTGGCAGAGAATCCGGTTCAGATTCTCCTCGTGGACATTGTTGAAATGGTCATTGATGATGTTTCTCACGGCTTGGGTGAATCCCTTGAAGATATCCAGATATTGCGTGAAGGAGAACTCCCTGAGTTCGATGGAATGGGCGAGAAAGTCGAGTTGCCGGTCCATCTCCACCGTCGAGATGCCATCCACCTTCAACGCTTGGTTGAACAGGCGCAATCGGGCAAAAATCTCGTAAAAGGTGGCCTTGGTGATCAGGGAGAGGTCGGTGCTTTCCACCAGCTCCTCAAAGAGCACATTCACCAATGCCTCGATGCGAAAGGTGAGCCCGAGCGCGTCAAACTTCGGTTCGTGATAGCTGCCGTACATGGAGGGGATGTCCACCGTGAAATGCCGCTTTTTGTAGATGTCCTCCCTGATCTCATACGATTCCGGGGAGAGGATCAGCTTCTTGAGGGACTCGAGGTAACTGAGCAGTTTCACGATCTTCCGCTTGAGACTGATCCCGGGCCGGGCCGCCTTGGCCAGTGCCTCCTTCAGCCGCTTCGGGTTGGGGAGCCACTCGTTTTTCAGCATGGAGAGCGAATGGTCCGCTTGGATCCCGATTCTCGAATAGCTGGAGAGATCGTATTTCTGGCGCAACAATTGGTACAGGGACGCGGCGAGTTTCACCCGTTCAAAGTCGGCATCAGGGATTTGGAACCGGGGATCCGGAAACCGGACACTGGAGACTTGGCACCTGATGCTTGACAGGCGGTTTTCCAAGTCATCCGGCGTTGAGGCCAGGAAATCTTCGGGAAGGTTCATCCCCTCTGCCTTGAGGTGGGACATCAGGTGATGCATCCCATCCACATGAAGGCCGTCGCTCTCCAACTGATCGTAGATGTTCGGCGGGACAAAGGGCCGCAGAACCTCTTTCTCCCGGGTGGTCCAGAAATGGAACACCGCGTCCATGAATCCGATGGTCCGGTTGCTGCTCTCCACATGGACCTGCTTCCGCAGGAAATGGATGAGGATATCCTTCCGATGGGTGACCTCGTCAATTCGGGTGGAGATGTCCCTCAGTTCCCCTTCCGCGCCGATATCGTTGAAATAGACGGGAAACAGCTTGGCGAGCTGCTTCACCAGATTGTACGCCGGCTCGATGTTCGTGTTGAGCAGCCGGGTGATGTCCCGGGGAAAGAGATCGGTGTCCTTGATGAACACCCCGCAGAGGGAGAGATGGATGATCAGGTAGGAGAGGAGCCGGGTGGACCATTTCGGGCTCAGTTCGATGAGCTGAAGCCATGTCCGGGTGTTCTGGAGATGTGTGGCGTTCACGCGGATCTGCCAGTCATTTCCCACGCCCTCGATCATGGGGGCCTGGAATCCCAAGTCAATGACGGAGTCAATGAAGAAGGTGATCAGCTCGGTGTTGCTTTCATAGACCCCCTTGCCCATGTTCAGAACGCAGTCGAGGGCGGTCGCGGGAAACTCCTCCACCCTTGCCCTGACAATGGAGAAGGTCTTCTCGATGATCCGCTCGCTGTACATGCGGCCCTCATTGCTGATCAGCCCGCAGAGGGTCCGGTTGATCTCCCGGAGGACCTCCTCATGGATATCCGAGAGTCCTGGAATGTTCATCATATGAAGAAGGAAGATCATCTTCCATGCCATGCCCCGGCCGTTCTCCTGCCCCGCGTCCATGAGTCTTTGGGGGAGATCCTTGTAAACCGCCACAATCTGGTTGTATCCGGGGAGTTCGAGAAGTGAGGCGTGAGGCGTGAAACGTGAGGCGTGAGGGGTGAGAAGTGAGAAGGGGGAAGCCGTTTGATCCAGTTCGGCCTTCCACCTACGGATCTCTTCGTGGGATATCTCTTTGAAGAGTTCATCTGACAGCTTCCGCTCCCCCATTTCAGAGGTTTCCCGGTCAAACCAGGCATACGGGTCCTCCTCACTCAGCCAGTAGGTGTGGGAATGGCTGTGGTATCTCACGAGAAGCGATGCCAGAACGTGGAGGGTGGCGTTCAATGCCTCCTCATCCCCCTCCTGATCAGGGGATCGGAGATCCCTCACCGCGTCGAGAAGCATCCGGGCCAGTTTTTTCATCTCGTAGTGGCTTTTGACAAAGAGGAAAAATTGGTCACCCGGGCAATTCATCATCCGATCAAGACACGCCTGAATCACCGGAATGAATTTCCTGAGATCCGGTCCGGACTCGGTGATGATTTTCTGAAGAAGGAGAAGAAAACCGTCCGCGGCCTTTGCCTTGAGTTCCGTGGTGCTCCTCTCCGCTTCAATGGCCATGGCAAACATGCCGGCAAAGCGCAGGGCGCCCTCTCCTCCCTTGGGATGATTTTTGAGAAGATGAAAATAATCGAGGGAGTACGCTCTCGCCTCTTTTACGATAAACTCCCAGTTTCTATGGGGGTGCGACACCTCCTTCAGCAGGGTGTTCAATCCTTCCATGATGCCGTAATATTTGGACATGATCTCCTGAAGGACCGCATATCTCTGGTCTATCTCCACTTCGACAGTATAGACAGACTGGGCATCAAGAGCAGATGATTTTATCGTTGGGTTCATTCCTGTCAATCCTTTATATAAGCTATAAAACAGACCTACGAGGTTTTTAAAACCTCGTGGGTCTTTGTTTCCAAACATGCCAAGGACTCAATCAGGTGATCATACCGGAAAACCTCCAATGACACAACACCTGTAAATCCTTTTAATATGTCTGTGACGGTTTTCATCTGTTTTTCTGACAGCTTGTTCAGTGCGATATGATCTTGGCCGTCCTTGACACCGTGCAGATGGATGATGGAGATTCTTTCGGCATGGGTGTCATACACCGCATGGATGTCAAATTCGTATTTTATCAGATGGCCCATGTCCATGCAAACGGAGAGGTCAAAATCGGCAATGATTTTTTCCACCCATTCAAATGGATAATCGAGGGTTTCGATGGATAGGAGGCGAGGGGGCAAGACGCGGGTGGCCTTTGAAAGGAGCTGGTCCATGCTCCTGCTGATGGTTGCCTGCCATTTTTCCACATCCTCCTTTTTTCGGGAATCCTGATCATATGGAAGATGGAGGGTATAGGTGGAAGGGGAGAGCCGGGAAGTGAGCGTGATGATCCTGCTTATGGCTTCCACCACAAGGTGTCGTTTTGCAGGATCCTCATCTGCCAAGGAGATGTCTGCGGGGAGATGGATATTGTAGGTGAGGTCAGACTGTTCAGCCAGTCGGGCCAAAGCTTTTGTCTCATGTTCCGAGGGAAGGCTCCCCCTCGCGCTTTCAAAGAGCAGCAGTTCAATTTCATCCAAGTATGGTGCGAGCATCTGGACATTGGGGAGATAGTGGTCCGGATAGATGAAGGATGTGGTTCCGATTTTGAACGGATATGCATTTTTGTATGATTTGGGTAAGGGGGGATACATTCCTACATCCATTTTCATAAACAGAGACAAAAGTCAACAAGGTATTTGGGGCGAGGGAGGATCATCGGGGCATCCGGGAAACAGACAGCAATGGCCAACAGCCCATTGCCTTCATCCTTGATCCTCACATTATCCTTGGTTCCAACGGTTTTTGTGGTTTCCGACACGGGCTGAAAATTGTGATCCGCGGATGAACGCGGAGGGCCTGTGTGCCAAGGATCATCTGCGGTTTGTGAGGTTCCAACGGTTTCTGTGGTTTCCGACACGGGCTGAAAATTGTGATCCGCGGATGAACGCGGATGAACGCGGAGGGCCTGTGTGCCAAGGATCATCTGCGGTTTGTGAGGTTCCAACGGTTT
>JAOZRQ010000306.1 GCA_029940115.1 Desulfobacterales bacterium | reverse complement strand
TCATCCATGCATGTGTCGTCGCCGGGCGACGTCATGGACGCTCCCATGTAAATCAAGTTTAAAGAGTTTGTGAGTTTGTGAGTTTGTGAGTTGGTTGCTGTAGGGTTCAGGTTTGATTGTTGCCATCATGTTGGTGGTTGCCATTTTTTGTGTCGATTGTCGGATGTGGCGAAAACTTTTGTCCGGATTTTTGGCAAACAACTTTTGTCCCTCCTATTTTGCTTCAAGGGTTTTTTGTGAGCCGTGTTTCCCCCAGGGTTGCCCTTGTTCCGGGTAAACAAGGCTTAAGGGATTGCCGGGCAACCCTGGGCTGGTTTATGTAACCCCTTCGGGGTATTCCCTCAGGGTGTTGGCTCAAGCCGGGCCTCTTCGGGGGCAACCTTCATTGCCCCGTCAGGCGTTCATGGGAGCTCAACAAAGGGAGTGCAAGAAGGGCGGTCCCATTGCCTTTCAACCTTCATGGTTTGAGACTCATTGCCCTTCAACCTCAATGACTGGGCAGCCCTTCTTGCGTCTTGACGCGTTTCCCCCATCATCAAGAAAAACTTGGAATGTCAGGCAAGGTGTTGTCTCCTCGCGTTTGAACCGCGGATCATGTGGATTGCACGGATTGCCGTCCTTCTTTGTTGGCGTGGGATTCATCGTTTTTTTGGGTTCATGTGGGTTTGTGGCGCAGAAGGTTCCTCATGGTGCAGGCATCCTCGTCGGCATGTCGGGCGGCGTTTTTTCAATCAGCCACGGGCTGCAAATGGGAGTGTCCGCTTCCGCATCAATGCCGAGGCTAATAGCGAAAGCAGCCTGAAGGAAGCTGTCAGAAAGAAGACTTCAGGGTGTGATTCGGCCAGTGCTTGCCACAGACGGGCCCGAGTTGCGATGGGAGCCGCCAGCCGGCAACTGACATCTCTGAAAATCAGGCATCCCAGCATCAAGCATCAAACTCCTCACTTCCTCAACAAACCGCCTGACCTTTTCATGATCCTTTTTGAACCTTATGGGGCGGCCGTCTTCATCCAGCGCATTGGTCTGTGTGCAACTGTCCACACCGGCGGGTCGGACCTGGGTGATGCCATCGGATACATTCTCCGGCGATAATCCGCCGGCAAGTATGACGGGAATGGTGGCAGATTTGACCAACTCCCTGGCCACATTCCAGTCGCATCTTTGACCGGTTATCCCCACAAAGCCGCTCACCGGCTGATCTTCATGGGCAGAATCCTTTATGATAAGGGTGTCTGTCAGAAAAAGATCACTTACCGGCTCAAACATCCGGGCCAGTTCAAGACTCGGCACACCATCGCCCTTTTCCGTCTGGGCCATGGGGATTGAGCGGATGATCCTGAATTCAGGAAACCTTTTCTTGACCCCCTCCTGCAAGCGTACCAAGTGGTCACAGGCCTTTGAAATACCGTGTGGATCTGTAAGACTCTCGCAGAAATGAACCATATCCGGCTCATAATAATCAAGGGATCGATACACATCATCCGGACCGCTGAAAAGTGGGATCAGGCTGCTCTTGGAACCAGTTTCGGCCACCAGTCTGATGGTCTCCCTGATGGAAGGGACTTTCCAGGTTTCTTGGGAAAGAAGCACACTGCCAATATGATCCACCCCCAGCTTGAGCATGGTTTCCGCTTCAGAGGGGTTTTGGATTTCATAGATTTGAATGATGAGTTTTTCCATGATGAAAAGAGTCTCCAAATTTTGAAGATTCCCAGCAGAAAGAAACCCGGTTTCAGCCTTCAGGCTGGGCGATCAAGGTTTTGATGACGCGGCACTCTGCCAGAAACCGAGTTTCTTTGCCCTGATATCCAATATTTCAAAAATTTGGTTTCTCAGGAGGCAACAAAAAATATGGCGGTTGATGAATCATCAACCGCCATGGTCTAATGTTGGATGGACTTTATTCTGATTTGGTCGGGATGACTGGATTTGAACCAGCGACCTCAGCGTCCCGAACGCTGCGCTCCAGCCAGGCTGAGCTACATCCCGATATTTACATTTGACAGTGCATCCCCAACGACAATTATATATATAAGACTTGAGACAGACTTGTCAAGAAAAAATCTTAGAGGGGGCAATTTTTTTTTTACACTTATCCAAATGAAAGAAGTTTGTAGTTCCGCCTTTTGGCGGTTCCAAACCGCCTGAAGGCGGAACTGCAAACTGCAACTTCGAAGATGGCCATCTGAAAATTGGGTTTATGAAAAAAATTCCATCTGAGTTTTTTTCCAGACTGCAACTTTGAAGAGGGTCATCTGAAAATGCGATTTGTAAAATCGCACTACAGCAACTTTGAAGATGGTCATCTGTCAGTTGCCGTTGGAACTTTTATGCTTCCTTTTCACCTGATGATTATGTATTATTCAAGGATGCCCGCTGGAACTTTCATGCTTTGTTGTGCTCGCTGGAATAAACTGTTGGCCGGGTACTTAATACAGGTCTGATGCCGGCGTGTTTGAAAATCGCAGGTTTCATAAATACGCCCATGGTAAACCAATTTTTCTGTGTACAGGACAAAAATAATGATTGAGGAAGGAAACCCGGCTTTTTCTGGCAGTCGGGAAGTCGGCCCGTTTGGGAAAAAGCCGGGTTTCTCGCCGTTCCCGATTTTTTGTCCTGTACACAGCCAATTTTTATATGAGAAGATGAGGAGTGAGCGTATGAGAAAGACATTGAATCTTTTTTGGGTAGATGAGGAGTGAGCGTATGAGAAAGACATTGAATCTTTTTTGGGTGCTGCTGCTGGCCAGTTGTTTGCTCTCACCTGCCCATGCAACAGATGAGGGGCATGCCGATTACAAGTCAGGTGTGTTTGCCTATGAGGATGGGGCCTATCAGGAGGCTGAGGAGGCACTGAAAAGGGCCCTGGCCTTTGACCCGGAAAACCCCATGTATCATCATTATCTGGGGAAGACGTATCTGAAGATGGAGCGGTACGATGACGCGGCGCGCCATCTCACCCGGGTCCAGATGATCAATCCGAACATTCCCGAGTTTGCATATGACTGGGGCTTTCTGAGCTACCAGCAGGGGAATTACGCGGAAGCGGCCAAGCATTTCAGGGAGGCCGTCAAGCGGGATCCGGAAAACGCGCTGGCCCATTATCACACCGGCATGAGCTTCTTCAAGCAGAAACGCTATGGGAGGGCCATAAGCTACCTCCTGAAGTCTGTCGAAATGAGTCCGGTCATCCGGACCAACGCGTCTTACCATGCCGGCGTATCTTACTGGAACACCGGAAGGGTGAGACAGGCAGTGGAGAAATTCGAGTATGTGAGGGATCACGCGGAGACCGAGGAACTGAAGGCCAATGCCCTGAACTGGCTCCAGACCGCGAAGACCGAAAAGCCGAAAAAGGTCGTCAAACCTTACGATCTTTACCTGAAACTCGGGTACCAATATGACAGCAATGTGCGCCTTGAACCCCTGGACCGGGATGATCTGTATGCGGATGAGGATGACTCCGTGTTTGAGGGGTATTTCTCTGGCGCATACCATTTCATCAACGAGGACCACTTCAAACTGGGGGCCGGTTACAGTCATTACCAGACATGGCACAACAAACTGACCCAGTACAATCTGATGGGAAGCATTTTCGATTTTTACACCACCTATCGCTTTGACCTGTTCACCTTTGGACTCACTTACAATCCCTCCCTTTTCTGGGTGGGTGAGGAGAGCTATCTGGCCCGCCACAAGCTGACACCGGAGCTGACATGGCAGATCCGGAATGATCTGTTCACCCGCTTTTCATACAGCTTCTTCACCAACGATTATTCTGACAGTGACATTTTTGAGAAGAGCAATGACAGGGACGGCTATGCGAACGGGGTCTCGGTGGACACCTATTACAACATCCCGGACAACTGGGGATATGTGTTCGGCGGGTTGGAATATGAGGCCAATTCAGCGGACCGCTCTTATGAATCTTATGGACTGTTCCATTTGAAGCTGGGTGTCTCCCTCAATCTGCCATGGGAGACCCAGGTGAATCTGCTGGGGAAATACAGTGACAAGACGCATGACGGTGAGGATTCTCGGTACCGCGTGAAACGGGATGACGGGAAATATTTCTGCGCGCTCACCCTCTCCAGAAAACTCTATTATGACTGGTTGGGCATCCTCGCGGAATTTGATTACACCAAAAACGATTCCAACATCAAGGATTATGAGTATGAACGGAACGTGATGAGTGTCTCCCTGACCGCGAGCTATTAGAAGGACAAGGGTTAAGGGGTTAAGGGGTTAAGGGGTTAAGGTTAAGGCATCTGGCAAACCTTAACCCAGAGTTGTGGGTTCCACCAATTTCAGATGATTTGAATTGGGTGCAGTTCGTATTATTCCAAAACTGACCATCAGAATTGCAACATCCAATAATATCAGCATGTTACAAATTTGCTGGCAAAAAGAGCGATTTGAGAAGTTTGGAATTACACGAACTGCACCCATTTGAATTTGGTCGGGAAGAACCCCATACGCATCAAGCCAAGACCGTGAGGCCCTGTTTTTGCGGGCATCCCGGAATGGCGGGTCCTGACATCCGGAAACCGCAAGGCCGCTCCGGGCAGGGGTTTGGAAACCGGAAAAGTCCTTGGCTTGATGCGTATGGGGAAGAACCCCACCCTATAACTGGACCCTTAACCTTAGCCCTTTAGCCCTTAACCCTTAACCTTAAAGGTAAAATCATGTTCAAGAAATCATTCTTTATTTTCGGAATGCTGGCTCTGAGCCTTTTTTTCTCTGGTTGCGGAACCATGATGGCCGAGTTCAAGATGCGCCAAGAGAGTTATGAGGAGGCCATCCCCCTATATCGGGAATATCTTGCCGAACATCCAGACCAGTTCCGGGTCAGAAGCAGGCTTGGGTTTGCCTCCCTGAAGACCGGGCGCATGGATGAGGCGATTGTCGAGCTTGAAAAGGCTTTGGATCAGGAGCCGGGTGATCCCTTCTCCGTGCTGTATCTCGGCATGGCCCATCTGAACAAGGAGGAGATTGGGAAAGCCATACAACTCTGGCAGGGCTATCGAAACCGGAACCAGCCCCGGGTGGAGGCGGAGATCAACCGTCTGCTGACCATCCTCCAAGTCGCGGACAGCCAGCGAAGGGCCCAGGAGTCGCTCTCCATGGAAGATCAGCTGATGACGGTCAAGCCGGACGCGAACACCCTCGCGGTCTGCTATTATGACGATCTCTCACCGGACAAGAGCCTCGGCGCGTTCCAGAAGGGGCTGGCCGCGATGGTGATCACGGATATCTCCCGGATAAAGTCGCTCAAGGTGGTGGAACGGATTCGGATGCAGGCGCTTCTGGAGGAGATGAAGCTGGGCCAGACCGGCATCGTGGATGAACGCACCGCGCCCCGGGTCGGGAGGTTGCTGGGCGCGGAGAGCATCATCGCCGGCAATCTGACCGTGGGCAGCATCCAGGTCACCACCACCGTGACCTCCTCCACCCGGGGGAGCGCCAAGTCGGTGACGGTTTCGGTGGAAAAGGAGAAATTTTACGAACTCTCCGGCAGGATTGCCTTGGGCGTGGCAAAGGCCATGAGCATTCCGCTCTCCCCGGATGAGATCGCCGCGATCGGCGTCCCTCAGACCACGAGCTATGACGCGTTCATCTATTACGGCCAAGCCTTGGACGCGCTGGACGCGGGGGACTGGCAAAAGGCGAAGGACCTGTTTGAGAAGGCGGTGGAGGAGGATCCCCAGTTCGGCATGGCGCGCCGCGGCCGGGATATGTGTCCAGATGAAATCTGGCTCCCGAACATCAGCGACCTCGGAAGCATGAGCGGTTCTGATTTCTCGGAAAAGGCAGAGGCGTCTTTGGAAGAGGCAGGCAATGAACAACAGGCGAACGATGAGCTGATCGAACCGGAAACCGGGGAAGGGGAATCCCCCGGAGAATCAGAAGGGGCCCCGAAGATTGATTTCCGAGAGCCTCTCAAAGAAGTCGTTGACAAACCAGCCCTGGAATCGCCTGATTTTCCAGATCCGCCCAAAGGGTAATGCGAGCTTGGCATTCCTCCACGCTCCCGCCGGATTGACAAATCCGGCGGGCAATGGGGCTCCCCCGCTCCCGGCGGATTGACAAATCCGGCGGGCAAGGGATAACCGTGTTGGAAATGCTTCATCCTGATGATCCGATACTGACTGTGTACCGTTTGAATAATAAGGAGAAAAAAACATGATCACCACAGAACCGCTTCCAAGCATAAAATATATTGTCACCCTGAGGGAGAAAGGACAGATGTCGTCATCCCCATGCCAGTTTGGGAATTGTTCATGAAGGCTTGGAACACACCTCCGGAAATGGCAGAATATGATGAAGATGTGGACTCTTTCCGCTATTGGCTGAGACGGGAGACAGAAGATAGAGACCTGCCTCCTGCCACACGGATTATTGACAAAATCGACATGGATTACGCACAACGACAGAGGATCAATGACTGAAGGAGGAATTATGGGAACACCACAGCAATTGCCAGTCATGGAGCCGACATGGGACTTTCCCCCCTCGGCAGACGGCCTCCGGGTGTCGGAGGGGGAATACTGGGAAACGTATTATGAGATGTCAGACCGGGTCTATGAATGGAACAACGGGGTGTTGGAGGAGAAGCCGATGGCGGATTACCAGAGTTTTGAGATGTATGATTGGTTCTATGTGTTGCTCAGAGAATATCTGAAGACCCATCCGGAGGGAAAGAGTGTGGGCCTGGAAATCGGTTTCCGACTGGCGATCCCCGGAAACACATCCATACGGAAGCCCGATCTGGCGGTGGTGCTGAACACCAATCCGGTTTCCATCAAGCCGGTTGACCGCACCTACAAGGGCATCTTCGACATCTGCTTTGAATTTCTCTCTGACTCGACGCCTGACATGGTCCATCGGGACACGGTGATAAAGAAGTCCGAATACTGCCGTTCCGGCGTGAAGGAGTATTTCATTTTGGACAGAAAAGGGAATGAGACCGCCTTTTATCGGCTTCATGGCAAATTTTACACGAAGGTCAGGCCGGATTCCAAAGGGATTATCCGCTCCCATGTCCTGCCAAGCTTCCAGTTCCGATTGGACGATCTGTACCGCAGGCCTTCCGAAATCAAAATGGCCAAAGATCCGGTGTATCGTTCCTTTGTTCGGAAAGATTATCAGGAAGCGAATCAACGGGCCGAAAAAGCGGAACAGCAGATTGAAAAAGAACGCCTGAGGGCCGAAAGGGCGGAACGGCAGGTTGAAAAAGAACGCCTGAAGGCTGAGACAGAACGGATGAAAGCTGAACAGCGGGCTGAGGAAGAACGGATGAAAGCTGAACAGCGGGCTGAGGAAGAACGGATGAGGGCAGAAAAACTGGTAGCCAAGCTCAGAGAATTGGGGATGGACCCAGACTGCTACACGGATTAGAGGATAAGCTTTCTTGAATGGATGTCCCAGCTGACTTCAGCCTGCTTCGGCTTTCAGACCCGGAATTGATTCCGGGGCTTTCATCCATTTTCATCCACGGAGATTGACTTCCGGGCTGTCCGACTGCCATTCTCCAAAGCTTTGAGGACAGAGAGGAAATTTGCATGGCATTATGGCGCACTTATCACCATTTGATCTGGCAACCAAAAACCGTCTTCCGCTGATCACCGGGGACATTGAGGAGAAACTCCATGGCTACATCGTCGGCAAGGCGGACTTCCTGAATTGCATTGTCCACGCCATCGGAGGAATTGAGGATCATGTGCATCTGGCAGTTTCGATCCCGCCCAAATTGTCCGTTTCGGATTTTTTGGGACAGATAAAGGGAAGCAGCTCGCATCATGTCAGCCACGGCTTGGGGAATTGTCAAAAAGAATTTTCATGGCAGAGGGGTTACGGCGTCTTCACCTTGGGAGAGACGCAACTGGGCAGGGCCACGGAATACGTCCTCAATCAAAAGCAACGCCATCTTGAGGGAAATCTCATCCGCCTGTTGGAAAGGGTCGAAGAGGAGGATGACGGCCCTTCAAAGAAATCAGAAAGGTCGGAGATAGCCGAGGAATTGATTCCCTGGCCGACAGAGGAACTGCCGTTTTAGCTTGGATATCGTGTGGCTTCAGCCTGCTTTGGCTTTCAGTTCGCCCGGCTGTCGCCGAAAATTGATGTCCCAGCTGGCTTGCCGGGGGATCAATCCCCCGGCTGACAGCGAAAGGCTTGCCGGGGGATCAATCCCCCGGCTGACAGCGAAAGGCTTGCCGGGGGATCA
>JAOZRQ010000305.1 GCA_029940115.1 Desulfobacterales bacterium | reverse complement strand
CCTTAACCCTTAACCCTTAACCCTGTCTTTATCAGAAAATTTCGACCTTAACCCTTAACCCTTAACCCTTAACCCTTAACCCTGTCTTTAATTGATCCTGCGAAAGCAGGAATCCACAGCTCTCTTTTCGGCAAAAATGGATCCCTGTCTTCGCAGGAATGACAGGCTTCTTGCGTCAGAAAACATGAGGAGGAGTCATGCCCCGAAATCCCAACAACCTTTCAACAGACCTCCGCGGCGTGGGGAATTTGACGATTGACGCCATCACCGGCATTACCGACATCGTGGAGTCATTGCATCACACAATAGCCAGCTTCTCAGGGATGCTTGGCGCACCCGATCAACATCGGACAAAAGGCATCACGGGAATGGTTTACCGAAACATCCGCACAGTTGCCGGATGGGTGGGGGACGGAACCGATGCCCTGCTCGACCGACTCAGCCCGATGCTCGGAGAAAGGGACTCATCCCCCGGTCGGGAGGCCGCTCTTTCCGCATTGAATGGCATCCTCGGCGATCATCTCGTCGCCAGGAACAATCCGCTCGCCATTCCCATGCAGCTTCGCCGTGACGGAGAGCCATTGGACGAACAGGCGATTTCCGAGGCGATTCGGCAATCCGGCGGCAGACTTGCGATACTGGTGCATGGATTATGCATGAATGATCTGCAATGGAACCGGCGGGGGCACGACCATGGCGCGGCCCTGGCCCGCGATCTGGGATTCGTGCCGGTGTATGTCCATTACAATTCCGGGCTTCACATTTCTGAAAACGGCAGAAGATTTTCCGATCTCCTTGAGACACTCATCGTCCAATCGCCTCAACCGACGGCGCTTTTCATCATCGCCCACAGCATGGGAGGGCTTGTCTCCCGAAGCGCCTGCCATTACGGGAAGACATCCGGCCATGCTTGGCTGAACCATCTTCGAAAGCTCGTGTTTCTTGGTACGCCGCATCACGGGGCACCATTGGAGAAAGGCAGCAACTGGATTGATGTCATTCTGAAAATGAACCCATACAGCGCCCCCCTTTCCCGCCTAGTAAAAATCCGGAGTTGCGGCCTCACTGATCTCCGTCATGGCAATGTGGCGGACGATGATTGGAAAGGCCGCGACAGGTTCAAATTTTCGGGGGATCAGCGGGTACCCGTGCCTCTGCCGGAAGGTGTGCCGTGTTATTCAATAGCCGCAACCACCGGCCAAGAATCAAACACGCTCGGTGACAATCTTGTCGGAGACGGTCTCGTGACACTAAGCAGCGCTTTGGGGCATCATGAGAATGCCGAATTGAATCTTTTGTTTCCGGAAACCCATCAGTGGGTCGGCCGTAATATGAACCATATGGATCTTCTCAATCATCCGGAAGTATATGAAATCATCAAGAAGTGGTTAAAAACTTGACGGGTATAGAGTTCAACAAAAAGATTGTCCGGAGTGCAAAGCTTGCTTTGTGAGTCATGCAAAGCAAGCTTTGCACCCCGAGCTGACAAAGATTATGTTGAAAGCTCTATAAGCGACGAGCAAAGGAGGCAAAATCATGAAGAAAAAATTTATCTTTGTTACGGCAACATGGGGACTTGTCATGATTCTTGCGGTTTCAGCATCAGCAATTGAAAAAGAACAGTTGCTGAAGGTCAAGGCAAAACTGGAAGATGCGGCAAAATATCTGTCTGAACAAAAAGAGGCGGCCCTGCCGGAATTCAATGACAGAAACAGCCAATGGTTACAGGAACCTTATGTCACAATCGTTGAACTGAACGGCTTGTTCCTTTCCCATCCGAATCCGGTTATGGTAGGCAAGAACCTGCTTCATCTTACAGACGGAAAAGGGAAAAAATTCATACTCGAAGGAGCCAATGTCGCTAACACCAAAGGCAGGGGATGGATTGAATAATGGCGGGTGAAAATGTTGATGTAAATGAAAAAGCAATGTTCAACGTGGGTTATGTTCTTTTGGAACCGATCAGAAAAGTTCAGTACAATATCATCCTCATGTTTCTTTACCAAGACATGGATACATATGCGACAGAAAAAGAAAAAGCATTCAATAACTTGGATATCGCAAAAGCAACCTTGGAACTTCTTCTTCCTTCCATAAAAGATGAGAAACTTTTGCCTGCTGGCAAAAACATAATAAGTCAGGTGAAAATGCTCGGTAAAATGACAAATTCACTGGAAACCGCAAGGACACAGTGTCGGGAAAAGCGACAGAACCTTGATGCGAAAAATAAAAAACTGATCGGAACCACTCAGGCATTTTTGGCTGATAATGACATTCACATCAAGAATGCCCATAAACAAATCAGTTTTATGAGCCTTATGATTTCCTTATGTACAGTGACATCTCTTATTTTTTCAGGGTGGCTGATTATCCGCTCTGCAAACCGGATACTCAGAAATATTATTAAGGACCTCAGACTCGGAGCGGAACAGATTCGCAATATTTCATCTCAGATTTCAGAATCAAGCCGGTCATTGGCTGACAGGTCTTCTGAACAGGCAACATCTGTTGAAGAAACATTTTCATCTTTGGAAGAAATATCTTCCATGACCCGGCAGAATGCGGATAATGCCCGGCAGATAGACAATCTAATGAAAACATTCAGACAGGCTGTTGAAAAGGCAAATCGGTTCATGAATGATCTGACAAATTCCATGACCGACATATCCGAAGCAGGACAGGAAACTTCCAAAATCATAAAAGTCAGTGATGAAATAGCATTTCAGACAAATATGCTCGCTCTGAATGCCGCAGTCGAGGCAGTCAGGGCCGGGGAGTACGGTGCCGGTTTTGCGATTGTTTCAGGAGAAGTCAGAAATCTTGCCGTGCGAGCCAAAAAAGCCTCTGAGAACACATCATATCTGATTGAAAAAATTTTAAATCAGGTCAACGGCGGAAAAAGTCTTGTGATCAGAACCGATGACGCATTTTCAGAGGTTTCTGTGAGTTCTGTCAACATTGACAAACTCATCGGAGAAATTGCCTCGGCATTAAATGATCAGACACGGTACATTGATAATATCAGCAAAGCAATTGCAGAGGTAAATCAGATAACTCAGCAAAATACTGCCTATACGCAGGAATCTGTCAGTTTTTCAGAGACAATGAACATTCAGGCTGAGAACATGAATCATCTTGTCAGCATGTTGGGGAATATGGTCGGAGAGTGATCGGGCGGAGTTCCAAGCGGGGGATTAGGTTGTCCATATTTCCCGAAGGTTCGGCAAGCGCAATGATTATATCAATCAAATCATCGGCTTTAGGCGAATTTTCTCCGGCCAACTTTTTAAATGACCACACTTTGGAATACGAGCATTCGTTTATCTTGCATAAAATAAGCCAATAACATTCTTCCGACTCAACAATGATGAATTTGAATGCCCACAGATATTCACGATTGATGCATCTTGTTATTCTCATCGCTATTCCCTATTTTCTCAGAACTTCGATTGGAGTATCAGGTGATACCTGTTATAACCAAATATTTTCAATTGTATCATGAACATGCGTTTCAGAAGGGATCGGGATTTCAAAATCTGACATTCATTTGAAATTTGACATTCATTTAAGGAGGATTTCATGAACACAAAAAGGCTGATTATTCTCGCTACGGTGCTGGCTTTTTCTGTCATGGCCGGTCTGGCCCATGGGGTCAGTCACATCCAGTCTCCGCCGCTCAACAAGGTCATCACCACAAGAGCGGCCCATGTGGAGACAGGCGGCCACATTCAGGTCCCGCTGATCACCTGGGGCGGCGACATGGCCACCATCCTGGCCAATGGCAATTCCGTTGCAACCGCAAAAAACAGCATCTTCGCCCAAAAAGGCCTTCAGCTGAAGCTGGTCAGGGAGGATGACTTCAAAAAGCAGGTTGAAGCCTATCTCAAAGGGAAGACGCCTTACCTGCGGGGGACCATGGGCATGATCAACATGGCTGCCGACGTGCTTTCCCAAAGCCCCGGAACAAAGCCGGTCATTGTCTATCAGATGACTTGGAGCAATGGTGGCGACTGTCTCGTCGTGAAGCCTGGCATCAACACGGCCAAAGACCTCAAAGGCAAGACAATCTCTCTCCAGGCTTATGGCCCGCATGTGGATTACATGGCCAAGATTTTGAAGGATGCGGGGCTTTCAATGAGAGACGTGAACATCCGCTGGGCCAAAGATCTTACCGGAACAGACCACACATCTGTGGAGGCGCTGTATGAACAGGATGTGGATGCGGCCTTTGCCATCATCCCTGACGGACTCATGCTGACTTCCAACGGCACGGTGGGCACGGGTGCCGAAGGCTCGGTCAAGGGGGCCAGGATCATGCTCTCCACCCGGACAGCCAACCGTATCATCTCAGATGTCTATGCGGTCAGAAGCGACTACTTCCAAGCCCATCGCAAGGACGTGGAGCGTTTTGTCCATGGCCTGATGCTGGCGAGGCAACAGCTCAAAGACCTGTTCAAAAACAAGAACACCCGGACAACGGAGTACAAGAACATGCTCAAGGCCGGTGCCGAGATCCTGCTGGACAGCCCCCAGGCGACCGGCGATACGGAAGCCCTGTACGGCGACTGCGAATATGTGGGCTTCAGAGGGAATGTCAGGTTTTTTGGCGACAAAAATTGGCCCCGGAACATGGACAGGCTCACCGAGGAGATTCAGACGGCATTCATGACCATCGGTCTTCTCAGCAGGCAGACGGCCCTGGATCATGCAGAGTGGAATTACGACAACTTCAGGACAGGGCTTACCGGCATTGATGATGTCGAGGCGCCGAAGTTCAGGTCGGAAGAGGTCGCCAAGGTGGTCGCCAAAAAGCAGGCGATGGGAACCTTGGAAGAGGGTGAGCTTTTCAGTTTTGAGATCAACTTCCAGCCGAATCAGAAGGCTTTCTCAGAGGATATGTACGCCGGAGAGTTCAAGAAGGTGGTTGAACTCGCCGCCACTTACGGGGGGGCGGTGATTACCGTGGAGGGGCACAGCGATCCTCATAAGTACAATAAGCTCAAGAAGAAAGGATCTGCCCAGATCGTTCTCAGGCAAACGAGACAGGCCGCCAAAAATCTGAGCATGAACCGGGCGTTGGCTGTCAGGAACAGTATCATAAAGTTTGCCGGCGTCAGCAATGTTCCGATTGATGAAACCCAGTTCACGGTGATCGGCCATGGCATTTCCCAACCCAAGTTCTCCCGTCCCAAGACCAAAGAACAGTGGCTTGGCAATATGCGGGTCGTGTTCCGGATCATCCAGATCGAGGCGGAAGAATCCGTGTTCGAGCCTCTGGATTGATCGGGGCTATGGGCTTTTATGGGCTATCGGCTATGGGCTAGAGGTTTCAACATAATGTTTGTCCGGAGTCCGCAGTTTGTAGTTCCGCCTTCAGGCGGTCTCACACAGCCTTCAGGCGGTCTCACACAGCCTGAAGGCGGAACAGCAAACTGCGCCTATGATAATCTTTTTGTTGAATTCTATATAAGGGCTATGGGCTTATGGCTATGGGCTATGGGTTCACGAGTTGTCCCAAGGACCCAAAACCAAGTAATCAACTTCTGTGTACAGGACAAAAAAAGTGATTGTGAAAAGAAACCCGGCTTTTTCTTGCAGTTGGAAAAGTCGGCCAGCTTGGGAAAAAGCCGGGTTTCTCGCCATTCCCGACTTTTTGTCCTGTACTCAGAATCAACTTATGAAGATTAGATAGGAAATCGCTCATGAAGATATTTCTCATGTCTGTTTTGACGCTCATGATCGCTCTGCTACCCAGTTGCGGTGAAGAATCCTCTGTCAAGAAACAGGGTAGCAGTGTTCAGCATCAAGCATCAAGCATCGAGGATCAAGCATCAAACATCAAGCATCAAACGTCAACCCCTTGGCCTTTTATCACAGACGATCAGACAGAAACCGGACTGGCCGCCAACCTGACGGCAAAGAACTACCTGCTCATTTTCGACGGTTCGGGAAGTATGGACGAGACCAATTGTTCCGGAAACAGAAGAAAGATTGAAGTCGCAAAGGAAGCTGTGATTGAATGGTCGAAGACAGTGCCTCAGAACGCCAATCTTGGCCTAGTTGCGTTCCACCAGGACGGATGGTCAACCCTGCCATTGGTTGCGGGTCAAGGGCAGGGTTTCATAAATACCGTGCGGAATCTGACCGCCGGCGGCAGAACGCCGTTGTCCCAAGCTTTTCAAGACACCTATGAGGCCCTGACCAGACAAGGCAAGCGTCAGCTCGGCTATGGCGATTACACCATTGTCGTGGTCACGGATGGCATTGCCAACGACGAGTCCATTTTGTCCACATGGGTGACGCACATTTTGGCGAGTTCGCCGCTCAACATTCATACCATCGGCTTTTGCATCGGCCACAAACACTCGCTGAACCAGCCTGGCCAAACGATCTATAAGGCTGCGGACAACCCGAAGGAACTTCGGCGGGGGCTTGAAGAGGTCTTGGCCGAGTCTCAGACTTTTGATGATTCGGATTTTAATGAATAGAAGGGGTTTGAAAACACCTTCTAAGGATTGTGGCTTATGAACAAAACAATTATCGGCGCGGCAATGATCTTCATCATGGTGGTGGTCGGGGCTGTGGGTGTCAAACTGTTGTTGCCGCGGCTTGAGGAGAGCCAGCAGAAGGCGACTAGTGATGCGGTGAAGACCAAGGGGAAGATCAGGATGGACATGGACAACTGGGTCGGCTATTTTCCTTTGAGATCGCCTGAGATGAAAAACCAGATGCGCAGGGCAGGCTATATGCTGGTATGTGAGGACGACAAGGCCGATTATGCCAGGCGCATGGAACGTCTCAAAGACGGAGATATTGACTTTGCGGTGGTCACGGTGGATTCTTTCATTCTGAATGCCGCTCAACACAACTATCCGGCCGCCATCGTCATGGTCATTGACGAATCCAAGGGAGGGGATGCCATTCTGGCAAGAAAAGAGAGGGTGGCCAGCCTTGATGAACTCAAGGGCAAGTCTGGCATAAGGGTCGCGTTCACCCCGGACAGCCCCAGCCACCACTTGGCAAAAGCAGCGGCAGACCATTTCAGCGTCCCGGAACTCCTTCCGTCAGGAAAGCTCCGCATTGAGACAGATGGCTCTGAAAAGGCTCGCGACAAGCTTCTTGCAGGGAAGGCGGATATTGCCATATGCTGGGAGCCTGACGTCTCGCGAGCGCTCAACAACAAGGAGGTCATCAAGATTCTCGGCACTGAGGACACGGAACGGCTGATTGTTGACATTCTTGTGGCCAACAGACGTTTTGTGCAGGAGAATCCGGACCTTATCCAGTTGATGCTGGACAACTATTTCAAGACGCTGAAAAAATATCGCGATCATCCGGATCTGCTGACCGAACATGTCAAACACGAGACAGGACTCTCCAAGGAGACGGTGAGCGCCATGCTCAAGGGCGTCAAGTGGGCGAATTTCAGCGAAAACTGTGAAAAATGGTTCGGCATTTCCGCTCCGGGCACCTATGCTGATGAGGGTCTGATTGACACCATCGAGTCAACCGTGAGAATATTGGTCAACACCGGGGATTTCTCCAGCGACCCGATTCCTGACAACGACCCGTACCGGCTGACCAACAGCTCATTTCTTGAAAAACTCTTTGCCAAGGGCATATCAGGTTTCACCACGCCCGGAAAGGGGGTTGCCGGACCGGTCAACTCCATTGAGGCAAAATTTGCCTTGCTTGACGAGGCAGGCTGGAACTCGCTCAAGGAAGTGGGCACACTCAAAGTGGAGCCGATCCTGTTTCAGCATGGGGCGACAGCGCTTGACGTTTTGGCCAAACAAGTGGTTGATCAGTCTGTTGAACGGCTGAAGCACTATCCGAATTTCAGGCTGGTCATCAAAGGACATACCGGCACCCGAGGCGATCCACAAGAGAACCTGCGACTTTCGCAGGGACGAGCCGAATCGGTTGCCAGATACTTGGAGGTGGTTTATAATATAGATGAGAACAGAATCAGACCCATCGGTTTCGGTGGCGCAAAGCCTCTGCCGCGAAAACCAGGGGAATCGAAAAGGACGTGGATGTACAGCCTGCCGAGAGTGGAGCTTGTGCTTGTCCAGGAGGATTATTAATCTTGCTCTTTTCCTGATTATAACGGTTTTCGGGGAGGCCCTCTGTCCGTGAACCCGAACGTGAACGTGAAAGGTGAACCCGAACGTGAACGTGATTCATTTGCGGGGAAGTTTAAGTATAAGTTCAAGTTCAAGTTCAAGTTCAAGTTC
>JAOZRQ010000810.1 GCA_029940115.1 Desulfobacterales bacterium | reverse complement strand
AAACTCAGAAACTCAGAAACTCACAAACTCACAAACTCACAAACTCACAAACTCAAAAACTCAAAAACTTGATTTACATGGGAGGTATTCAAATGAACATCCGGCCTGAACCGATCAGTCGTCGGGAATTTTTGCAAAAGACAGGGGCCGCGGCGGTGGGATTGAGCGCGATCGGCTTTCCAAGCATCGTCCATTCAAAGACGAGCATGAAGGTGGGATATCTGCCGATTCTGGATCATCTGACGTTGCTGGTATCCCATGCGAGGGAGAACCATTCCCTCAAGCAGGTTGACATTGAGCCGAAAATGTTCAAATCGTGGAACGCGGCGGCCGGCGCGCTCAAGGCCGGGGTGATTGACGCCGCGTTTCTGCTCTCCAATCTGGCAATGGATCAATTCAGCAAGGGTGCGGGGATCAAATCTGTGTTGGTAGGGCATCGGAACGGTTCCGGGATCACGGTGAAAAAAGGTTCGCCGATAAGGTCGGCAGGTGATCTGAAGGGAAAGAAGATCGGCATTCCCGCAAAAATCTCGACACATACCGCGCTTCTCGACACCTATTTGAGAAGCAACGGTCTTTCCCTGAAAGATGTGGAGACACGGGTGATCTCGCCGCCGAACATGGTGCTTGCCCTGAAGCTCGACAGAGTCGACGCGTTCATCGTTGCCGAGCCCTTCTGTGCCAAGGCGGAGATCGAAGGCGTGGGGAGAACCCTGACGCTCTCCAAAGCGATCCTGGAGAATCATATCTGCTGTGTTGCGGTCGTCAGAAATCAGGTGCTGCGGGAGAATTCGCAGGCTGTTCAGGAGTGGGTGGCCAGTCTAAATCGAAGCGGCAAATTCATTGATCAGGACAAGGTGGAGAACGGGGGGAAGACCGTTGCCCGACTGATTGCGAACTATCTGAAGTTTGATGAACAGGTGATCATCGCTGGGATGATGAATCCAAATGACCGCATCACCTACACGGACCTGAACCCGAGACTCGCCGATTATCAGACCATCCTCGACGCGTCCCAGACGGCCGGCCTCATCGGAAATATCGCCCTGAATGAATTCATAGATGACAGCTTCTACAAAAATATCGCTTGATTCCAGTTTGTAGTTCCGCCTCTCGGCGGTGTCACACCGCCTGAAGGCGGAACTACAAACTTTGACTCATCCTAAAACGCTCTCGGCTTGCAGATGATCTCCCGCACGCGCAGGTCAAAAAGATCGGACTGGTTGGCAGGTTTGAGGATCAATGCGCTATCCGCACCCCTTGAGGTTCCCCCGATGGAGACCATGTCGTTCCCGGTGAGCGCGCCCGCGTCCGCGGCCATGATGGATATCTCCACCGCCACCTTGGTCCCCTGGCCGAAGAGCCGCAACGTATCCGCGATCAGCAACGCCGGATAGCATCCGGAATACTTTTTGGAAATGGATCGCTCCACACCGGAGAGGGCATGGGTGGCCGAAACCACCGTCACCCCCTTTGCCTCCAAGTCTTTTCTGACATCATCCGCCATGGCCCGTTTGAAAGGCTCCTTGAACCCCGCGTGGTAGGTGACGGTGACGATGTTGAATCCCTCAAATATCTCCATTGCCTGATAAGCGGTCTCCCCTTTTGTGGAGGCGATGACCACCTCGTTCAGACCGAGTTCCCTTCCCCGCTTGTATGCAAGCGTCAATGTCTGTTCCGTATTCACTTTTCCAGGTTTTTCAAAATACATCTGTTCATCTTCTCCCATGTAAATCAGTTAAAGAGTTTGTGAGTTTGTGAGTTGGTTTCTGTGGGTTTCAGGCGTGTTCGTCACCGTCATGTTGATGCCTCCATTTTTTTTGCCTTGGTGTGAAAATTTATGTCCACTTTTTGGCAAACAATTTTTGTCCGTTTTGAACTACAGGGATGGTTTATAAGAAGGGGCCTCAAATCTCGTTGTCCTGAAGTTGTTTCTTGGCTTCAGGCTTTCAGGGCACCGGTTCAAGTGTGGGAGAGCTCAACAAAGGGAGTGCAAGAAAGGCGGTCTCATTGCCTTTCAACCTTCACAGTTTGAGACTCATTGCCTTTCAACCTCGATGACTGAGCAGCCCTTCTTGCGTTTCATTCCCCTTGATATCAGGGAAACCTTGAAATGTCAAACAAAGTGTTGTCTCCTCGCATTTGAACCGCGGATCATGCGGATTGCACGGATTGCACAGATTGCCGTCTTTCTTTGTTGGCGTGGGATTCATCG
>JAOZRQ010000304.1 GCA_029940115.1 Desulfobacterales bacterium | reverse complement strand
AAAAAAAATGGCAGCCACCAACATGACGGCGACAAACGGACCTAAACCCTACAGCAACCAACTCACAAACTCACAAACTCTTTAAACTTGATTTACATAGGAGGATGTATAGGCTGATGTATGAGAGCGGCGATCTGAGAAAAGGTCTTAAAATGGAAATGGATGGTGATCCTTATGTCATCACTCAGTTTGAATTTGTCAAACCGGGAAAGGGGCAGGCCCTTTACAAATGCAGGCTGAAGAATATGCTGACAGGTGCTCAGTTTGACAGAACCTTCAGAGCCGGTGAGAAATTCAAGGAGGCGAACTTGGAAGAGCAGCAGATGGAATATCTCTACTCGGATGCTGACGGATATTGTTTTATGAACACCTCCACTTATGCGCAGGAATTTTTGACCCAAGGCCAGGTGGGAGACAGCAAAAATTTTTTGAAGGAGAACACCGTCTGCAATGTGCTTTTTTTCGATGGCACTCCCATTGATCTTTCCTTGCCCAATTTTGTTGAATTGAAGATCACCAATGCCGATCCTTGGGCAAAGGGAGACACCGCGGCCGGCAGCACCAAGCCTGCGACTGTTGAAACCGATTATGATCTCCAAGTTCCCCCCTTTGTCGAGGAGGGAGAGGTCATCCGGATTGACACCCGAACTGGCGGGTATGTGGAGCGGGTCAAAAAATAGCCCGAAGCGGCAAAAAAACCGGTTTCACCGAAGGAGACCGTTGCATGTCCTGAAGACGAAACCCGGTTTTTTCACCTCAGATTTTGGGAAAGTTCCGCCTTCAGGCGGAACTACAAACTTACATGGAGAAGGAAATGGAGCAGAAAAAACAGACTGTTTTGGACATAAAGGCCCGAAAAGAGAGCGGCGCAAAGATCAGCATGCTGACCGCGTACGATTATCCATGGGCATTGCTGGTGGATCAGGCCGGCATAGATGTGATCCTTGTGGGAGATTCCTTGGGGATGGTTGTCCTTGGATATAAGGATACCGTGTCGGTCACCATGGATGAGATGATCCACCACACCAAGGCAGTGACTCGCGTGGTGAAAAGAGCGGTGGTTGTGGGAGACATGCCGTTCGGGTCATACAATGTCTCAACAAAGGCGGCCATTAAAAACGCCAACCGGTTCATGAAGGAAGGGAAGGCGGACTGCATCAAACTGGAGGGGGGAAAGAGCATGGCCCCCGTGATCCAGGCGATTGTCGGCGCGGGCATCCCGGTTCAGGGCCATATCGGGCTGACCCCCCAGACCGCCTCGGCCCTTGGCGGCTTCAAGGTTCAGGGGAAAAGTGCGGAGGCTGCCCAAGCGCTGATAGAGGATGCAAAGGCGGTTGAAGACGCGGGATGCTTTTCATTGGTTCTGGAGGCGATCCCCGCGCCCATCGCGAAGATGATCACGGAAGTCGTCTCCATCCCCACCATCGGCATCGGCGCGGGGGTGGACTGTGACGGACAGGTGCTGGTCACGCATGACATGGTGGGATTGTTTGACCGGTTCACCCCCAAATTCGTGAAACAATATACCCAGATCAGCGACACCATCTCCACGGCCATCGCCGAGTTCAAGGCAGATGTGGAAAACCAAAAGTTCCCGGAAGAACAGCACAGCTTCATGATGAATGCGGATGAACTCAGAAAGATAGATGAAGCGAGTTGAACACGACGAAACCCGGTTTTCACTGAGAGCGAAACCGGGTTTCTGATTCTGGAAAATATATGGCCGGTTACTTATTACAGCATTGATGAAACTCAATTTTGAAAAGGCAAGTTGTCTTCATGCAAAAATTAAGGAGTGATGAATGGAAGTGAGAGACAAGGACTACTGTGTCACTTATGACCCTGAGATGGTGACAATCACATGCCAAGGGAGACTCCGGCTGATGGGGCAGAGGGGTATGATCCTATTTTGCGATTGTTCAATGAGGTGGCTGAAGAAAAACCAGCGGTCATCACAATGAATTTGCACGGGTTGCAATTCCTGAACAGTTCGGGAATCAACACCCTATCCAAGTTCATTCTCAGAGTGCGCTCCCACAATATGAGTCACATGGTGATCCGGGGCACAAGCGAGTTTCCTTGGCAGGCAAAGTCGTTGCCGGGCCTGAAACGGCTCATGCCGGAACTGGAGGTGCTGATCGAGTGATGTTTCAGACACAAGGGCAATGCTTTCATGAAGGCCTACGGGACTTTTTGAATCATATTAACATGGAAAACGGAAAGATGGTGCCTGAGAAGCTGACAAACATTCTCGAAATCATTTCGGAAAATTTGGCGAGAAAGAATATTCCCTTTGCCGTGATCGGCGCAATGGCGTTGGGTGCTTACGGCCTTCCGAGATATACCGCGGACGTGGACCTTCTGGCTGAAGGCCGTTATCAGCATCAGATTCTTCCCATAATGGAGAGACTCGGTTACACCTGTGGCCAGAAAGCCGACACGTTTGCCCAGTTTGATTCGGAAATGGGGGTGTTCGGATACATTGACTTCATGTTTGTCCGTACTGAAAGCGGAAAGGAGATGCTGAGACGGTGTGTTCCCCTCAGAGATGAACTGGCCGGAACCTGTCATCCGGTAATTCAGCCCACGGATTACATTGTCCTGAAACTGATGGCCATGGCAAACAATCCCGACCGGCGACTGAGAGACGAGGCCGATATTCTGGAAGTTCTGAGATTATGCAGCAACAGCCTGATTCCGGAAGCGTTTGAGCCTTTGAATGCCGACAGAATCCGGGGGTTTGCGGACAGGTTTCGCCAGAGAGAACGTATCGAAAAGCATCTGAACACGGTTTTCAGCAAATCCGACAAAAGCGGTCTTTATAAATTATGAAGAAATCAGATCAGATCAAAGAAGCCCGAAAGGCAAAGCAACGCATCATCGCCGAGATGATTGGCGCGTCCATGGAACTGTCTCAGAAACTGGGGAAACATCCGCTGACACAAGGGTGCAACTGCATCGTCTGTGTAACCCGGAGGAAACGCCTCCTGAGAGGCCCCGCCCGGGAATGGAAATATAAGCTTTAAAAAACCGTTCCTCCGCTCGGTTTCCCCGCTTGGATTTGTCAATCCGTGCCCGACACCGGCAGGGGAAATGGGGAAGTTATTCAGTCACCTCATCAGTCGTAAGTTCTCGCAACATGCTGAAATCATTGATGCCAGAAAGACAGGCATGACAATCTGAATATGTCGCCTCCGAATTGTATCCGTACTTCCCATATATCTTCTGTATTGACCAGCTTCTTGAAATATCTCCATTTATGGGTTCCATGCGATGCAATACACGTAAGAACAGAAGACAAGATTTCCAGATAGCCATGCGCCACTCTCTTGCTCAATGTTGCCCAAAACAGCATCGCCGTTTGTCGTCGTCCAATCATTGCAATTCTTAGTAGGAGTAGGAGTAGGATCGTAGAAGCCGTCCGATTCCGTTCCTGTAAAGAAAAACCTGTCACCGTGCGCTATTCCGAATCCCGTGGTGCTTGGGGTTTGAGGAATATCGTTGCCGTCGAGCAGGTCTGTCCAGTCACTGGCAAGGATGTAGCCGTCGCCGAATATGATGGGTCTGTTTGTAGGGACCGGCAAATCTTTTATCTGACTAGTGCTGAACTGGGCCGTCTAAAAATGCCGTTTTCAGCCATTGTTTCCTGCCCGACTTCTGGCCCCGCAAAATTTGCCCATCTCATCAAGAATCAGGACAAAATGGGAGGGCCGAAAGGCGGGCAAGGGAAATCAGCTGATTTGGACGGCCTAGTGCTGAACGTAATGAGTGCGTGACATTCAGCATATCTTCTGCACGATCCACACTTGGCGTCAGCGCCAGCACGATCCAAGGGGCCGGACCATGCCAGGAAGGGAGTGATGAAAAGGGCCATGACCCACAAAAAGAGGGTTGAAAGGCGCATGACCCGTGCCTCAGTGATACGATGAAAACTTCCAGATGCCTTGACAATCATAATATTTTCCTCCTCTCCTCTTTTTTGTGATCTCCCCACAGGGCCTTTATCTTATCGCCAGTTTTCATTATGCCTTGTTGCAAGGCGGTCAGCGAGGTCTCCGCGCCGGAGACCGTGATGAGGAGAAATTTGCGGCTCACCCTGCTGAAATGCGTCTTCTCGCGCTTTCCCCTGTACAGATGCAAGGAGAACTCCTTCTCCCCGATGAGCCTCGCCACGATGTTCATGGCCGCGTAATGCGCGACCGCGAGGGCCGCCAGCGCGGGCAGGTCATACCCGCGGCTTCCCTCGTCATGTTTCGCCACAATGTTGCCGGCGTTGTCCGCCAAGAGCGCGACATGTACGCCGGTCAGCTCCTGCCTCAGAACATCGGCCATGTTTTCGGGTCCTTCAGCGTTCATCAGATGTCCCGCCGAAGTGTCATTCCTGCCTCTCTCTTTGTTACAGCAATCGGGTCTCATTTTTTTGCCCTCCTTAATCACTGTGAAAACATCTTGCCATGAAAACAGACACCGGGACAGAAACCCGGCGGCTCTGAGGTGTCTGTTGCGTCAGTAAAAAAGTCCGTGCCTTATTCGGGAGGTCCGAATATCTGGTTTGTCTTAAACAAAAGCGTGAATTCATAACCTTCCGATTTTTCAGACTTAACAGCTTCCGAATTCAGCTTGAAAAGTTCTCATGCTGATAATTCAGTACGGCTAAACCAAACCCGGCGATCAGTTCAATCGGCAATTCAAGCCGAAATCCTTGATTTGCCAATTTTTCCAAATCTACTGATAGTCTTACCCAAAGCTGGAATCTTTCTTACAATCCGAATGATCAAGTTTTTTGATCAGCCATAATGAGAGTCATGTCCGGGACCTCCCCCACGTTCTGCCCGGATGACGGGGCCGGAGGAGTGCGGAGAGAAATGCGGCGATGATGGCGGCCCGGACATGCCTGTGTCTCATGGTGTGTCTCCTTTTTTTGTTCGGTTCGCAAAAAAGGCCGGGCCGCCCTTCGGCAGCCCGGCATTCAGCTTCTCTCCGATCACCCGCCTATTCCGGCGCGGCGACCTTCTGGAGCCCCTTTCAGCCAACTCAGCCAATTTTCTGACAATGGCCGGTGTTCCGTCTGTCAATGATACATGCGCGCATTCATCCGCCTCAATAAGCGGGCACAAGACCCTTTCCAAGTCGTCATCCGGCCCGATGAGAGCCGGTGCAAGGCCCATCCGCCGGTAAAAGCGCACCGCATCCTTGCGATGAGACTCGGAGAGGGGCCAGGCGATGGGGAATGTGTCCAAGGCCAGGGCTTCATAAAAGCTGTAGCCGAAACTGGCCAGCAAGAATCGTGAGCGGGCCAGCCATTCCGGGAAGTCCGAATCGGATCCGTCAACCATATGAATCTTCAAATGATGATGAGCCGCAAAACGCTCAACCGCGTGCTGCTGCTCCAACTGATGCAGATCGATCAGCAGGTCATACAGTTTCTCTTTTGGTAGCATCCTCCGTCGGATTTCCCTTCGCAAGATAATATGATTCTGGCCCGCCACGATTTCAGGCCCGGATTCCGACGGCGGTTCCTCCTCCGAGGGGCTGGTCACTCCTGGAAACAGGATCATGTCCGCTTCCTGGGTCCACTCGCCCATGCGGTCCATCACTGCCACGGGGATGTCCGTTGCCCCGATTTCTTGTCGCCATCCCGAAGGCAGGTCTCGTGGTCCATAGACATCGAGGATGAGAAGGTCATGGCCCGAAACAAGCGGCTCAATCGGTGGGTCAAGCGGTTCATCGGATCTGGATGCCGGCCGGCCCACCGCACCCCATGTCACTCGAAACCCCCGTTCCTTCAGCAATCTTTCCGCGTGTTCGTCATCTGTCAGAAAGGTGACGGGCCAGCTCATGCGCTCCACAATCTGCAAGGCGAGTTCCGTACTTCGCATCAGATGCCCGTAACCGAATGTCCCGCCAGCGTCCACCACAAAGAGCACCTTTTTGATGGTCTCCACCAGTCTGCGCTGATGAACATGCGCGTTGATCTCCCGCAGTTCTGGTTTTTCCTTGAGCATACGCAGCACGTTCGGAAGTTCAAATGCCCAGCCCCTCGCCTTCACTTCCGCATACACTTGATTCATAAACTCCATATCGGCCCAAGAGTCCACAGAAAACCGGTGAAACGGGGCATACAGTTCTGTTGGGAGGGAGACCATTGCTTTTTTGAAAAGATCGGGGCGCATCCCGATGACTGGAAACAGATGTTCTCTGAGCTCGTGACGGTCCGACAGGTCATCGGCCAGTTGCCAAGCCCTTTTTCGATCCACATTTACCCCGTGAAGCGCGAGGGATACTTCCGATTTGTCAGGGAGGATTCGGACGATATCCGCGTCGGGATCGAGTCTCAGTTGGTGTATCATCCGATCAATTGCCGCCGCGTGGACCAAGGGGCAGTCTCCGCTGACCAGGACGCAGATCTCCGCGTCGAATGCCTCCGCTGCCCGGCGCAGGCGGGTGGTCACATGATCCACCTCGCCCTCATACCAGAAACAGGATATCCCATGCTCCCGGGCAAACGCCCGAAGGGGTTCATTGCTCTTTTCAGCCACGGTGGCAATGGCAATCTCATCCAACTCCTTACAGCCACGCAGATGGTCAATGATCCAGCAGAGCAACGGCCGGTCACCGATATGGCGAAGCTGCTTGCCCGGAAACCGGGAGGAACTGAGCCGGACCACGACAAAGGCTACAGATCGTTCTTTATTCATGTTCTTTTCCATTATGTTTCAAAGAACTGTGCACAGGAAACCGCACCCTCTCTCAGAACTTTCACATCCCCACCCGTCACATCAACAACGGTCGAGCCGGCCCCGCCTTTGAGGGGGCCAGCGTCGAGGATCAGGTCAACCCTCTCTCTGATCCGGGTCTCCAGATCAGAGACGCGGGAACATCCGGGTTGGCCTGAGATATTGGCGCTTGTGCCGGTGAGGGGGCCGTTCACCGCCTTGGTCAGCGCGGCACCCATCGGATGCCCGCACAGGCGCACCCCAATTTTGCCCGTTCCTGCGGTGAGGTTGGGCGGAAGCCCGGGTTTCGCCTCAAATACCAAGGTGACTTTTCCGGGCCAAAATCGCGCCATGATACGGGACGCGGCATGGGGGATGTGGGTCACAAGTCCCTCAAGCTGCCGTTCATCATGGATCAGGAGAAGGATCGGGTTCTGGTCGGGCCGCTGCTTGATCTCAAAGATTCTAACCACCGCGTCCGCATTGAACGCATCTGCGCCGAGTCCGTAAAGGCATCTTGTGGGAAAGAGTACCACGCCGCCCTTTTTTATGAGATCGGCAGCTTCTCTGATAATGTCCAAGTCAGAGGCGTCTGGATTTACTTTTTTTATAGGGGAAATGAGGCTCACCGATCCTTCCATTCAGGCTCGCGTTTTTGCAAAAACGCGGCCATCCCCTCCTGCGCGTCCTCAGCCAAGCAGTTCAAGGCAATCGCCTCTTTTGCGTAATTGTACGCGGACACTTCATCCAGATCAATCTGGTTGTAAAAGGCCCTTTTCCCGAACCCCAAAGTGAACTGGCTGTTTTGGGCGATCTCCTTTGCCAGATTCGAGGTCTCCTCGGCAAGCCTGTCCGGCTCCACCACTCGGTTGACAAGCCCGAACTGACACGCCTCCTGTGCGGTGACAAACCGGCCCGTCAGCAACATTTCCAAGGCCCGCCGCCTCCCGATCACTCGGGAGAGGGGAACCATCGGCGTGGAGCAGAACAGACCGATCTTGACGCCTGGGGTGGCAAATCTGGCACCAGTCTCGGCAATGGCGAGATCACACGCGGCCACCAACTGGCACCCGGCTGCGGTGGCAATGCCGTGAACCTGGGCAATGACCGGCTGGGGCAGGTGGTGAAGCGTCTGCATCATCTCCGAGCAGATTGAAAAGACCTTGCGGAAGTGGTGGATATCATAATCCTCCCCGGTCATCTCCTTCATGTTGTGCCCCGCGCAGAAGGCAGGGCCCTTTCCCATGATCACCACCACGCGGATATCTGGATCTTCTGTAATGAGGTTCAACTTCCCCTGCATATCCTTCATCAGGTCCATGGAGAGCGCGTTTCGGCTTTCGGGCTGGTTTAATGTCAGCTGGCAGACCGATCCCTCTTTTTCAAACAGTACAGGTTCCATAAAAAACTCCTTGTGTTCAAGATAAATGCTTGTCCGAGAGAGAAACTAAGTTTTTTGGAAAAACTTGGTTTCTTTAAAATAATTAGGCATCCTTCATTTATGGGTTTACATTTTTTTAAGCTGAAAGTTTGTAGTTCCG
>JAOZRQ010000303.1:4411-8287 GCA_029940115.1 Desulfobacterales bacterium | reverse complement strand
GCCTCGGATTTGCCCATCCGAGGCGAGCAGGCGAACTGCCATGCGCCCAAAGCCTCGGATTTGCCCATCCGAGGCGAGCAGAGGGCTACAACTGAACCTTCAGCTTAAACCGTATGCGATTGCTTCTCTTGTCACTGGAGGAGGTGATGATGGTCACCTCCTTAAAAGATTCAGCCTCCTCCAGTCTGTTCTTGATGTCAACAACCGAGTTGTGGGTGTCGGTATTTCCCAAGATCTCTATGTGATCCAGCCCGATAAGGAACCGTGTCAGCACCACATCAATTTCCTTGGGGATCCGTTTGCTGATCTCATTGAGGATATCCACGGCCCGGATGCCCTTCCCCGTTTCTCCGGGAAAGGCGGCCTCCTTTCTCATCTCATCCACCGCGGTCCTCAGCTGATGGAGCGGAACCACAGGTTTCACACCTGGCAGGGCAGACTCGAAGATGGTATGGATCTGGCTCTCCAGTCGGTTCAACTTTCGCTCCACCGAATGCGAATCGATGAGCATGTTCAGAAATACCGCACCTAGGACCAACAGCATGAGAATGCCGGTCTTGATGAAGCTCCCTCTGTGTTCGGCCCATTGTTTTTTCGGGGCAAACGGGCCTCTGCGGAAATTCAGACCGCTGATCCCTTCAATTTCGAGCAGGGCGAGCGCATACGCGTTGTCCAAATGAACCGATGTTTTGAACGCGGTGGTGGGACCCGTTTTGATCATGGCCCGGGTATTCCGAACCAAGTCGGTCCGTCTGACAGGGATGTCGAGGTTCCGCTCCGCGTCCTGCTCAAATCCGGAATTGTCCAAACCGTATCCGGTGACATGAATTTCATCCGGCCGGAAATTCATGCCTAAATGGAATATCTCTTCAAATCCGACAAGTGTCCGTTCAATATCCGCGCATATCGATTCTGTCCGCCCCGCGTTGGAACTGATGGGAAAGGAACGGATCAGGCAGACTTGCCCAGAAATGATGACAAACACCGTGCATTTGTCCATGTCAATGTCGGCAAACAGACAGTTTTCAGGAATGTTCGCAAATTTGGCCAGACAAAGTGCGGCCGGATATCCGCTCACCGTTATCAGTTCCGGCTCTATCTTGAAAGATCTGAGAATATCCATGTATGATTTCACCATGGAAATTTCAGCCCCCCCTGTGATAATGTCCGTATGATCTCCGGCATCCGGCAGTTTTATCGGATGAAAGTCAATGATGAGATTTTCCACAGGAAAAGGGAGCGTCGGTTCAAGTTCAAACGGGAGGATCTGGCGGATCTTTCTCTTCTCCTTGAACGGAAGCTGAATGTTTCTGTAGGATACCTGATTCGCGGGGAGCGACACCACATATGCGGCCCCCCCGGCATCCAGTTTTTCGGTGATGATCTCCAAGGCGGTGATCAAAGGGCTCTCCCTATCTTCCCCCTCCTCAGAGGGAGGGAAGGGTTCGGCCATCGGAACATAGATATGGCCATCTATCCAGTTCCCCTTGATGCCGCTCTTCACCAGGACCGCGGTCACCGCATTGTGCCGAATGTCAAGACCAAGGACGTGTTTGCTCATAGTTTATGTTTCAAGTTTCCTGATTACAACGCTTTTCGGGGAGGCCGCCCTGCCCGTGAACGTGAACCCAAATGTTAGCATTCATTTGCGGGCAGACATAAGTTCAAGTTCAAGTTCACGGCCTCCCCTAAATCCGTTATAATTAGCAAGTTTCAATCCCCGATAAAAGATGTCGGGGACAAAGTTTCAATCCCCGATAAAAGATGTCGGGGACAAGGTTTCAATCCCCGACAAAAGATGTCGGGAACAAGGTTTCACGCATCACGCATCACGCCTCACACTTCACGCATCACACTTCACGCCTCACACTTCACGCCTCACACTTCACGCCTCACGCCTCACGCTTCAAGTTCAAATCCTTTGCCAACTCAGGATCCTGCACTTCCACTTCTTGGTTTTCCTGTCTCTTTCACGTTTCACCACCACAGCGATGGTCATCTTTGTGTCATGCAGGGTTCCGGTGGACTCGATCCGAAAAATGTCGCTCGCGTTTGTGATGACCTTTGAATTAATTTGAACATCGCCGCACCCGGTGACGCTTCTATACCATGTGCCAGACGAAAGCCTGTTCACATAAGCTTTCTTGCCATCCACCACTTCATGTTCCTGACGATACTCAACCATCGCCTGGGCACACTCCTCGTGAAGCGGCCCCACAAGGGCCTTCAGCACCGGGATGTCCGCGGTGTTGATGTTGATCTTTCCGGGATAGGTGAAGGTGCTGTTCTTTCTGTTCCTTCTTCTTTTGTTCTTGGTTTTTCCCACCCCATGGACCGTCAGATGCTTGAATATTCCGGAGGGGGATTTTTCATCATCCCCTAGGGGAAGCTCAGACACCTCATTATTGGTTCCCTGAAAGATATCCTCGGTGACTCCCTTTATCAGAAGAAGTTCGTTCAGATGCGGGATCGGTCCGTTTCTGCACGAGTAAGGCGGATCAAGGCTTTCGTAATAGTCGGATTCTGCCCCGTGGAACCCGGTGATCGCGTCATCGTCCTTTGAGTCGAGCCAGTCTTTCACCGAGTCGGTGATATTTTTGGCCGCGTTGATCTCCTTCTTTTTCTCCTCCTCCTGTGAATCAATCAGCGGCTGGAGCAGATTTTCCCAGATGTTGCACTGCATCTCATTCGCCTTGTGCCCGGGAAATTTGTCCAGCAGGGCATTGACCTGGATTTTTCCCAACTCGTCAGAGATGGTCAAGGCGAGACTCCCCGCTTCAAAGGGGATCTCCTGAAGCAGTTCCCCAATCTTGTCAGGATCGGCCCAATCCTCCTGCACAGAATCCGTGCGGGATCCATATCTGTCCTTTGCCAGCATGGCCATCCCCACTTCGATTCCGGAGGATGCGATATGCGTGAGGGTAAGATAATCCCGGGCGGTCGCGGTGGCCTCGACGGTGGCCCTGACCTGACGATTCAGTTCCAGCGCTGCCGTGACCAGCACTGTGGTGATCGCTATGGTCATCAGCAGGGCGATTCCTCGCCTATTTTTAAAATGTGAGGCTAACATAAGTTCTATCCTTAAAGGTACTCAATGATCAAGTTTTTTCTGGGTTCTGGGTCCTAGTCTCTGGGTCTTGGGTTCCATGGTGGCCGACGACCCGAAAGCGGGAACCAGCCCAGGACCCAGAACCGAGGAACCGAGGATTTAGAACCAAGTAATCAAAAAAACTCTGATTATAACGCTTTTCGGGGAGGCCGCCTGCCCGTGAACCTGAACGTGCACGTGCACGTGAACGTGAATGTTCATTTGTGGGCAAGTTCGAGTTCAAGTTCAAGTTCAAGTATGAGTTCACGTTCAAGTTCACGTTCGAGTTCAAGTTCACGTTCAAGTTCAAGTTCGAGTTCAAGGCCTCCCCTAAATCCGTTATAATCAGAAAAAACTTGATGATCAAGTGATACAGGTGAACATGCTTCTTCTCAGGATCATTCTCCCGCTGTCATGGTCTGCCATTCGAGAAGGTCGGCAAAAGTTAGGGTTGCAGAGCTTCATGCTTATGACTTGATCATCAAGTTTTTGAGCGAGGGGCAATGAGCCAGGGGCAATGGGTCGGGAGCATTGGGGCATTCAGGAAGGAGACCCATGACCGACAGCCCCATGGCCGACAGCCGATAGCCCCATCATCAAAAAACTTGCTCATCGAGCATGAGCATCTCCTCTATTTCAACCCGAGTGTTTCTGCTGTTTCTGCCTGAGTATTTTCAAACATACCTCAATATCTTTCTCGGAAAGGCCTCTGAGACGTTCCTCAGGAGGAAGCCCTCTGAGACGTTCCTCAGGAGGAAGCCCTCTGAGACGTTCCTCAGGAGGAAGCC
>JAOZRQ010000303.1:0-4311 GCA_029940115.1 Desulfobacterales bacterium | reverse complement strand
CTCTGAGACGTTCCTCAAGAGGGACTATTCTGAGGATTTTCTCGGAAGGAAAAACTTTGAGGATTTCCTCAGGTGGCAAATCTTCCAACAGCTCACACACCTCCTCCTGAGTAATGGTGCTCAGGAGATGCTCTCTCCGCTGTCTCCGGTAATCTTCGACTGTGTAGGCCATGGCAATCCCCTCCTTATGATACTTTTGAAACAACTGATTGATCACGGTGCTGATGTCCGTGCGCCACTGGTAATGGGACACGCCGTATCCCACTTTGTCTGTCCTCGCGCTGAACATCAGCCAGACCGCGTTCCTTTCCTCCTTGGGAATCCGGCTGAGTCTTAAGTTTACACTTATGGCCGGACGACCATGACAAGCTCCTTTAATTTAACGAACCACATCCCTGTAAACCGGCAACTGCACCATGGTCTCAAACAGAAGCGCGTAATCGTCATCCCCGAGTTCAAGCTGTATCTTCACGGCTCTCGGGGTGGCGTATTTGAACTCACCCGATTCGGAGTTCCAGACATCGTACTCTGTCCCTTCATGGTCATAATAGGTGAATGTCAGGGATTTGATCCCATCGCACAACGCAGGGTCGGTGAATCTCTCCTCAAAGGTGTTCCCCTCGAATCGTTCATACGGATACAGCGTGTCTGCCCGCCGCAACACATAAGTCTCCTCCTCCCCGTCATCCATGGGCTGCACATAATAGACGATCTCTCCAATGCCGTCCCTTGTGCTCTGTTCAAGGGAGACATGGGCAAACGAGGCGAGTCTGAGCCTTGAGAAGCTGCCAGTTCCCGCATAACTGGCGTCTCCGACAAAGCGGTAAGGGTCCGGGTCATCATTTGCCGCGGGACGGGTGTACTCGTCATCCGAAATCACATAGATTGAATTCAGGTCAAGGATCATCCGGTTCAGGCAATTCTTCACCATTTCATAGGACCCCATGCCTTTTTTGATCGCCTCGGTAGTGGAGAATACCTTGGTGAACGAACCGAAGATCGTGGTGACAATGATCCCGAAGATGAAGATGGCGATCATGATTTCAAATAGGGTGAAGCCTAGTTGGTCTGTTGTCTGTTGTCTGTTGTCTGTTGTCATTCTGTCTTGTCCTATCCCATTTGGCTGATGATGTCAAGTTTTTTATGGTTGAGCAATTAGCGGTGTGTCTTACAGTGCTGTGTACAGGACAAAAAAAGGTGATTGAGGAAAGAAACCCGGCTTTTTCTTGCGGTTGGGAAGTCTGTCCGTTTGGGAAAAAGAGATCTCTCTAGTCTGCTTTTCCGCAATTCCCAATAAGGCGTGTCATCATCACGCCTCATAAGCAACAACATGAGTTTGTGCGCCTTGTAACCGCTGAGATATAAAGCGATTCCGCCAAAGGCTCCTATGAAGTTGCATCCCATAGGTTCAAAAACGACGACAGGACCATTAAGATTCAGTTCCAGAATATCCATTTCATATTCACCCGCTTCATATAGGAGCGTTTTTGCAAACTCAGGTTTCATGTAGCCATCTTCTACTTAAAGGTTTCCCGAAATATTCTCCGATCCCCATGAAGTCCTTTCAAACAGGATGTCACAGGGTTTTTCGGGTGTGACGACCTGAAGACAGGGGAATTTTCAGATTTCGGGCTCCCAATCCCCCGCCATCCGGCGAGTCGCCGAGACCGGCAATCCACAGGGAACACCGGATTTTCCGGAATGCCCCCGCCCGAGGGGGGACAGGCCGTCCGGGGCGACGCCGAATCCGGATTCTCCCCATTCCCCCATTCACGGTCGTCACAGATGTCGGAAACTCGGACACGCCCATTTCCAGCAATGAGGAACGGGTCGGTGAAATTTTCGGGCAACATTTAAGTTTAAGGTCTCTATTTCATCCAGAGTAATGCCCAGCGTATCTTTGTCAAAAGGAATCTGCTGGTCTTGTCCCGGAATGGTTTCCAATTTTTTGAAAATATCCACGAGGATCGTCATTTCCTCCTTGATCTCTTTAATCTTCTCTCTGCTGCACGGATCAAGCGCATGTTTGATTGCGGTCGGAGACAACAGTCTGCCGGGATATGCTTTGCCTTCCAAAGCTTCTTCGCTGGCAAAACGGAGGAGACGCACAATGTCTCGTGCCTGTATCTGACCGTTGAAATCGGACAAGGCCGAAATGATCCAATTCACCGTGTATGCTTCTCTTGAGCCGGGCTTGCCCAATTTCAGCCCCCATAGCTTTTCCAAACGTCTTTCTGGCTTTGGGCCTGTGTCAACATAATCTTTCAATTCGGCCACATCATTCACCAACCATAAGACCAGACGGATGGCCGCTTCCCAATTCCACTTCAATTCAAACGCTTTATACCGTGCTTCAAACTGTCCGAAATTCTGTTTTATCGCAGATCGGACAATATCCTTTCTTATGAAGATGATCAATCCGATTCTATTATCAGGCAGTTCCTGTAATGCTTCCGTGACACTTTGACACAATGCCCGGATGGCGGTCTGTTCCACAGGATCATTCCGAATATATTGGAAATGGTCCTCCAATCCGTCAATCTGAAAGATGACCTTTTGATCTTTTTCAGCCAGTGTTTTTTGGATGGCTTTCAATGGGTGATCTTCTTTCCCGCAGGAAAGCGCATCCGCCATCAACTTCAGCCAAAAATCTTTCCATACGGTCTCATTTGTTCCTCCTGAACCTTTTTTCTCATCCATGCGCGCTCTGATTTCATCCTGTGTGATCAAGTTAAAAGGAATCGGAATATTTTCATGGCAGTTCCTGATAATCTTTTTGGCGTCATCTTGAAGGTTTCTGGGAAAGATGAGCGGATAAATGAAGCCGTTATTCTCATTCTCCATGTCAAAAACCTTCAGAAATTCCTTCCACACCTTGATTCTCGACAGTTGAAGATAGATGAATGTCTTGCCCGATCCTTTCGCACCCATGATGACGGCGACGGGCATGATGCGTTGAAACTTCTGGGCAAATGATCTGAGGGGCTGAATTTCAAAGAATTCCTTGCCTCGTCCAGACTCGGCGAACTCATACTCTTCCGTTACATTTTTCAATTTCTCAATGTTTTTTATGCGTTGCGGCTTAGACTTATTTTGAATATCTCCCTGATCACCAAGTGTTTCCTGTTCTGATTTGAAGGATTTTTCATCAGCGATTCTCGTCATCAACTGATGCATGTCCGTTGAATCAAGCTTATCAAGGGTCGTTTCAAGATTTTTCAGATAAAGCAGATTCTCATCAAAAAGGCTTGTCAACAAAATCTCTGTTCCGAGCAAGGCATCCGTATCATTATCCTCAAGGAGCAACAGGTTCATTAATTGCTCTTTTACGTATTCAATATCAGGTATGTTTTTGAGGTCCTCTTTAATCATGGAGAGAATCAGACTGGGGAACTGAGATTCATCATTTCCCTCGTTGTTTTTCAAAGCCCGGACCACTTTTCCGGTCTGTTCCAAAACGAGCTTGGTCCCTGCCAGAGACTGTCCCGATGGGGTGGTGACAATGATCCGGTTGACACGGGGGTCGAACAGCAAGGGGCTGGAGAGTTCACTTAAGCCGGCCCTCAAATCAACGATTACAGCATCTGCATTCAGTTTTTTACCCAGATGCCATAGCAACTCCCCGACAATCCACTCCTTTCCCATCTCATAAGCCAGATGTTCTGGACGAAGCGGCATACGCAACAGTTGATCCGTCTCCCTGAATGCAGGCAGAAAAAAATGTTCCGTGCCTGCCTGATGATTTTTGAAAACAAGCATCATCTTTCTCTGCGAAGGAGCATACTCTCCGACCCGCTTTACAAACTTTTTGTGGTTTCTAAAGGATTTTTCAATCTCACGAAGCGTTACATGAACCATGAACGACATGAACAGATCCTTGGTTGCGCTTATTTTTCCTCAATAAACTTATACGTCCTGAACTCATAGACGAACTCCCCCTCCCCAAAGTTGACACTCACGTCAATCCGCTTCAGATCTTTGGCAATGGTTCCCAACACTTCGGACTCCACCTCCTCGATGGCCATGCTCCAGGCATACCCCGGAAAGTCTTCGCCGAAGTCTCCTGAACCGCCTCCCAGCTCGGTTGAGGTCTCTATTCCGAGATCGGCGATCTTGCGCTGGGCCAGCAAGGGGGCGGTGGTGTAAAATCTTGAGGCATAGCTCATGGCGATGGTCTGGGCATGCATCTTATACACCGCCACCAGCACAATTGCCATGATGGAAACCGCGACCATGACCTCCAAGAGGGTGAATGCGGCGTGAGGCGTGAGGCGTGAGGCGTGAGGCGTGAGGCGTGAGGCGTGAGGCGTG
>JAOZRQ010000809.1 GCA_029940115.1 Desulfobacterales bacterium | reverse complement strand
ATTGGAAGGTGTTTGAAAACTCCCTTGCAAGTTTTTTTCTTGGGAGGAATGTAATATTTTTTGAAAAATCCCTTAATATAATATGGATGCAAGGCATTGTCATCATGAAAAAAAAGAGACCAGAGAGAAAAAGCGACATGGTCAGCCGAAAAATGGGCAAAATATCGCTGATCATGGTCATCACCTCGATAATCATCGCCAGCGGGTTCAGCTTTTATGATTATATCCGCGAACGTGCCCGCCTGAGAGCCGACTTTGAGGAGATGATCGCGCCAATTTCAGGCCGTCTGGCAAACAATTTGCAGAAACCGATCTGGTTCAGCAACGAAGATCAGGTCACCCAAGTCATCGAATCGGAAATGATGAACAAGCGGCTATACGCGGTGGTCGTCAAGGAGGCTGGCGGGGTTCTCTTTTCTGCCAGAAAGCGGAATGAGGCATGGGAGATTGTGGAATCCGATGGAGAGATTGCCGATGGCTTTGTCCTCAGAAAAGAGGATATTCTTTATGCTGAAGATGAAGAGGAGAAAGAACTCATCGGAACCGTTGACGCCTATTTCAGCACCCGTTTCATAGACGAGGCCCTCAAGTCCCTGATCCTTTTCATGATCATCAAAGTTCTCGTGATGAGCGCGCTTCTTGTCTCCGTTCTTCTGTTCATTGTGAATTTTTTCCTTGTCAATCCGATATCCAAAGTCATCGAAAACCTGGATGCGGTGTGGACCGAGGTGGGGCAGGCCTCTGACCGGGTCGCGCGGGTGGGCAGACAACTGACCCGTGGCGCTTTGAAACAGGCTGCTGCCGTGGAAGAGACCGCCGCTTCCTTGGATCAGATCACCTCCATGGTCAGCCAGAATACCGAAAATGTCACTCATGCGAACACGCTGATGATTGAGACATCCAAGGTCGTCAAAGAGGCCGCCATATCCATGAGCGAACTGACCGAATCCATTGATGACCTCTCAAAGACCAGCGAGCAGACCCGCAAGGTGATCGGGACCATTCAGGAAATCGCGTTCCAGATCAACATGCTGGCCCTGAATGCGGCAGTGGAGGCAGCCCGTGCCGGCGGCAAGGCCGGCGCGGGATTTGCGGTGGTTGCTCAAGAGGTGAGGAATTTGGCCCTCCGTTCCGGCAAAGCCGCCAAAACCACTTCGGATCTGATAGAGGCTTCCATTGAAAAGACGAAAAGGGGCATTGATCTGGTCTATAAGGCCGGCCAGACATTCGCAGATGTGGCAACCGGCGCGGAAAAAGTGGGTCAACTTCTCGGTGAGGTGACCGCCTCTTCTCGGGAGCAGGTGCAGGGGGTCACCCATGTCAGCGAGGCCATGTCCGATATTGACCGGGTGACCCAGATCAACGCGGCCAATGCCGAGGAGACCTCTTCTGCCATCAATGAAATCGGCGGGCAGGCCACGCGCATGAAGGAGGTAGTCATCAGATTGGTGACCCTGATCGGGAAGAAGGGGCGAAAGGCGAGGCGCGAGAGGCGAGGGGGCAAGGGGCGAGGGGGCAAGGGGCGAGGGGGCAAGGGGCGAGGGGGCAAGGCAAAATAAGGGAAAATAGGCATGAATGCTTTTTTCAAGGCAGGGCTGACCGCGTTGTTGCTGTTGTGCTTGCCGGGTTCCGCATTCGGGGAGGAGATCAAGGCGATTCATATTGTCACTCCCTCATGGGAAGATGAGACGAACAGAGACGGCACCGGCCTGTTTTTTGAAATGGTTCGTAAGATATATGAGCCTGTGGGCATAAAAATGGAGTATAAGATTGTTCCGTGGAAACGTGCTGAAAGGATGCTCACCTTGAATCAGGCGGATGCCATGTTGTATGTGGCCCTGCAAAATGTCGTCCTCTCACCCCGAAATCCCATGACCATGGATGACTTGGCCGCTGTTTTCAGAAAGGATAAGATAAGGGAGTGGAAGGGTCTGGAGACGCTCAATGGCAAATCAGCGGTGTGGCTCCGCGGATATGATTATGACAAGAACCCCCGCATGAAAGGCATCACATTGCAAAAATGGCATGAGATTGACGCACATAAACAGGCGTGGGGCATGTTGGAGAAGGGCAGAGTTGATGTTTACATGGATGCGCTGGTTGATATTGAGGCTTATATCAGCAAGAACAAGGTGAACATGGCACCGTATCGGATCGAAACTCTGTGGAAAGAGAAGGTGTACATGGCCTTTGCAAAATCGGAAAAGTCAAAGAGGCTGATCCA
>JAOZRQ010000302.1:2046-8296 GCA_029940115.1 Desulfobacterales bacterium | reverse complement strand
GGCAAAGCTTTGAGTGGGATTATGGGGATGGCACAGCCAAAGGCATGGGCAAGACTTTTACATCCATGTTCATGTCATACATGAGGCTGTTCAAGATGGAGAACCTGGAAGTTCTCAAAGAGACTGTTTCAGGCTTGAGGTTGCGGAAGTTGGAGACTGGGAGAGGCTGGTGGCGGAGATTGATGAAAAGATGGAGAGTCAATACAAAGAAGTTCACAAGCCAATAGGCGATTGGAAAAAACGGATATCAAATCTTCACACAGTGATCAAGGAGTGGCTCAAAGATGAGAGACTATACGCTGTCAAAACGACAAGCATGTATCGGATGTATGAGGAGCCGATGCACAGATTTGACACTGAACCGGAGAATCTTCCCATCGCAGACATCTTGAAAGACGGGAAGCAGATCGTAATCATAAAGCCGTTCGGTTTGTGGGTCATAGGGACAAACGGTTGCCTCAAAATTCTCTCTTACAAAGGCCCTCTGATTTTGGCTGACATGTCGGTGCCTTTTCAGCCCCGGTGGGAAATATTTTCAGTGAAAAATAGAAAGGGAACGCCTTCATCCCTCACCCTTCCTAAGTATCTCTTCTGAGATACGAATGGCCGCGGCCTTCGGATCATCCGCATCCCTGATGGGCCTTCCGATCACCAGATAATCGGAGCCGTTCTGTATGGCTTGGGCAGGTGTGGTCACCCGCTGCTGGTCATCTGCTGTCATCCCTTCCCAAGCGGGACGGATGCCTGGAGTGACGGCAACAAAATCGGTTCCAGCCTGTTCCTTGATCATCCTCACTTCAAGACCGGAGCAGATCACCCCCGCGCATCCGGCATCCTTGGCCATGAGGGCCCGTTTCACAACAAGCTTGGACAGGTCAGCGGCAAACTCGTCTCTGAACCCTGCGGCCGCAACATCTTGGTGCTGAACGCTCGTCAGAACCGTGACCCCGAGAATCTTCACCTTCCCACGGCTTCCCCGGACAGCGGCCTCAAGCATGGCTTGGCTCTCCCCACAGTGGACGGTGGCAAAGTCAACTCCGAGATCCGCAATCCGTTCCATGGATCGGCATACGGTTTCCGGAATGTCATGGAGTTTCAGATCCAGAAATATCTTGGCGGATCCAACATCCCTGATATGTCTTATGATATCAGGTCCTGACCCGATAAAGAGCTCCAGTCCCACCTTGAACATGCCGACATGCCCTGAGAGCATCGCGACACATTCCCTCGCGGCCCTCTCCGACGGCAGATCCAGCGGAAAGACAATATAATCCTTTGCCTTCTTCATCCTTACCCCCTCGCCCCTCGCCTGGGCTGATGAAAATGTCACAAAAAGGGTTGCCGATTGTGATCCCGTCTTTGTTCCCCCTCATTTTTTTGGCTTGAAAATCAGCCACCTGCAAAATGTGGGGAACAAGACTGGGATCAACTTTTTGAGAATGTTGGCAACATTTTCATTACCCCATACTGTCTTTCCATCCAAGAGAGATATTCCCCGGTTTTTATCCGCTCCACCCATCCCTTATTGTCCAGATACCACCGAATGGTTTTCCTTATTCCGGTTTCAAATGATTCTGCGGGGGTCCAGTTCAGTTCCCCTTCCAGTTTTCCGGAATCAATGGCATACCTCAGATCATGCCCCGGGCGGTCGGTGACAAAGGTGATCAGTTCCCTCTTTGAAGCCTTGCCCGGATTCATTTCATCCAGAATGTCACAGAGCATCCGCACCACCCCGATATTCTGCATCTCACATCGCCCTCCGATATTATAGGTCTCCCCGCGTCTCCCCGTTTTCATGATGGTCCAGACCGCGCGGCAATGGTCCATCACATACAGCCAGTCCCTGACATTCCGGCCATCCCCATAAACCGGCAGAGGCTTCCCTTCCAGCGCGTTCAGGATCATCAGGGGGATCAGCTTTTCCGGGAACTGGTAGGGCCCGTAATTGTTTGAACAGTTGGAGACGGTGACAGGGATGCCGTAAGTTTTGTGATATGCTCTGACCAGATGGTCGGAGGCTGCCTTGGATGCAGAATAGGGACTGCTCGGATCGTAAGGGGTCGCTTCGGAGAAAAGGCCGTCAGACCCAAGTGTCCCATAGACCTCATCCGTGCTGACATGATGAAACAGATGCATCCGGTGTTTCCGGGCCAGCTCCAGCAGATGGAATGTGCCAAGGATGTTGGTTTTCACAAAGTCATCCGGTTCCACGATCGACCGGTCCACATGGGACTCCGCGGCAAAATGACACACCGTGTCAATTTCATGCGTCTCAAACATTTCGGACATCGGTTCAGGGTGACATATGTCCGCGTTTATGAACGTATAGCGCCCTGAAAATTTCTCGGCAATTCCTGCCAAGTTTTCAGGATTTCCAGCATATGTCAGCTTGTCCACATTGATGATCCGCCCTGTGAAATCAGATGCTGAAAGGAGGTACCGGATAAAATTTGATCCGATAAACCCGCAACCGCCTGTCACCAGAATATTTTTCATGAATCCTGTTCCTTACCCTGTTCCAAAGAAACTGGACAGGTAGCATATTCCCCCCCCTTGAATACTCTTTTTACCCTATTGACCTCTTTTTTTGCTTTATGACATAAAATATCAGGACGTGTCAAGCGGGAATTATTATAATTTCAGTAGATCGAAAAGGGCAAAGTAACCTGGTTTCTGAAAGGGCAACGCGTCATGGAAACCTGGATGCCCAGTCACTGGGGGCTGAAACCGGGTTTCTTTCTTATGAAACTTTGGAGTGCCCCACCCATTATGGGAAAGGAACCCGGCTTTTTCCGGGGAGTCGGTTCATTCAGAAAAAAGCCGGATTTCTGGCCCAGGTGGGACACACCCGAAACTTTTCTCGGATCCATCGAAAGGATTGGTCCATCCGAACCGAGCTTGGGTGGTTCGGATTGGTCAATCCGAACCGGGCGTGGTGAGTGTTTCCCGACAGATTGAAGGTGGTTCGATCCTATCGGGAGATGATGTTGCTTCGGCTCTCATTTATCAATTCCTGTGGACAAAAAAGATGATTGAAGAAAGAAACCCGGCGTTCTTGCAGGAGTCGGCCCGTTTGGGAAAAAGCCGGGTTTCTCACCCGTTCCCGATTTTTTGTCCTGTACACAGTAAGTACCCGGCCAAAAGTTTTCCGGGATTTTTCTTGGGAGGACAACTCCCACAAACCGCGGATGGACGCGGATGAGTCCGCCGTCTGCGTTCATCTGCGGCTCGCAATGGGAAGGTTGTCCCTCATATGCAAACACCTGAAAACATTATGGCCACAGGTACTTATCAATTCATAAGGTATCAATTTAAAAATGAATGCTTATCAATCGAATGCAGTCAGAGCGGATTTTTCCGCGACCCGTTCCAAGATGACGGTTCTGCTCGTGGACGATCAGGAATTCATAGGGAAAATCATCGGTCGCATGCTGGCCCCTGAAGAGGATATGGAGTTTCATTATTTTCAGAGTGCGCGGGAGGCGCTCAAGGAGGTGAACCAGATCGCGCCGACAGTCATCCTTCAGGATCTGGTCATGCCGGAAATTGACGGCCTGCACATGGTCTATTATTTCCGGGCCAAAAAAAACACCCAGGATATCCCCCTGATCGTCCTCTCCGCGCATGAGGATCCCAAGATCAAGGCAGAGGCGTTTGACCTCGGGGCAAACGATTACATCGTCAAGCCGCCGGACAAAATCGAGCTGATTGCGCGCATACGCTACCATTCCCAAGCCTACACCAACATGTTGCAGAGAGATGAGGCATACAGAAGAGTCGAAGAGCGGACAGCAGAACTGAGACAGACCAATGAAAAGCTTCTGGAGCAGATCGCCGAGCGCAAGCAGGTTGAAGAGGCCCTTCGCAAAAGCAAGAAAAAAGCCGAGAAGGAGCGGGAGACCGCGGAAACGGCCAACAAGAAGATCATGGACAGCATCCGGTACGCCCAGATGATCCAAAGCTCCCTGTTGCCGAATCCGGAAAATATCAGGAACCTCTTCACAGAGAGCTTTTTCATATGGATGCCGAGGGACATCGTGGGCGGGGATTTCATATTCACAGACTATCTCTCCCCCCTTGATCCCCGTGGCGAGGAGCAGAAGGAGGGCTTCATTCTCTCAGTCATTGATTGCACCGGGCACGGGGTTCCCGGTGCCTTTATGACCATGATCGCGGCGTTCGGCCTCAGAAAGATCATCAGGGATGAAGGGTGGCAAGATCCGGCCAAAATCTTGGCCCGCCTGAGCTTTCTGGTGAAGACCACGCTTCAGCAGGATACCGAGTACGCCCTTTCAGATGACGGCTTGGATGCGGCCCTATGCTTTGTGAACCCCAGTGAGGGAACCTTGACCTTTGCCGGCGCGAAACTTCCCTTGGTGTATATCCATCATGATGAATTGATGTTTGTCAAAGGGGACAGGCAGAGCATCGGATACAGAAAATCGGATCTGAACTTCAAGTTCACCAATCATACAGTGAATATCTGTGAGGGAATGTCCTTTTATTTGTTCAGTGACGGGTTTGTGGATCAGCTTGGTGAGAAGGATGACCGCCGATTCGGCAATCAGCGGTTCAAGAATCTGATCATGGAAAACGCCGGCAAGCCGTTTGACGTCCAGCGCGAGCTCCTCCTTGACGCCTTCAACGAGCACAAAGGCGACAATGAACGGCAGGATGATGTGACGGTGTTGGGATTTGGGCTGTAGTTTGTAGTTCCGCCTTTAGGCGGTGTTGCACCGCCTGAAGGCGGAACTACAAACTGAAATCGTTGTGAAACGGATGGCGGAGCGATGCTCCGCCGTTTTTTTTGCCTTCACATTTCCAGCAGACTCGGGCAAATTGGAAATTTGCCTGTTGAAGTTTGCAAAGAAACCCGGCTTCGCTCTTGAGACGACCGACGCTCAAGATTGCAACAAATTTGGTGCCGCCAGAAGCTGGGTTTGCTTGCAGGTTTCTCTGACTGGGCCTGCAAAAAATGTGGATAAAGTCTCAACCATACGGATTTTCGGCATCTTTATGAGCGATGTCTCGTTTCAGGACGATTTTTGGCCTGATTTGGAGGATTTTGAATCTGGCCTCATGACCCTCGTGAGGTTCTCCACATTTTGGGAAAATCGGGGAAAATGGGGAGGTTGGGTTGACTTTCCCTGAAAAGGATGGTAGGAGGGGATGTCCTGAAAATGTGGAGAAGGTCCTTCCAGAGGGAGGTTCTCCGAGCCTGTGGAAGCCACCTGCGCATGACACCCCACCGAGGATTGTCCGGAGTGCGAAAATTGGGCGAAGCGGTTTTTCGCATGACACCCCACCGAGGATTGTCCGGAGTGCGAAAATTGAGCGAGGATCGTCCGGAGTGCGAAAATTGAGCGAAGCGGTTTTTCGCATGACACACCACCGAGCTGACAAATCTTTTGTTGAAAGCTCCATATTCTGGTTGGTTCGGAAATTTGCTCCCCAGTTCGTAGTGCCGTCTTTAGGCGGAACTACAAACCCTTGGGGCTTAGGACAATTTCAAATTATGAAAAGATCACTGTTTCTGATATTCAATCATCAGCTCACCGAGGCTCAGGAGACGGATGCCCGGTCCACTCTCGGGGTTCGGCGAATCGTGGGACTCCCCCCTGATCTGAAGAGGCTTTGGGAGCAGATCCCGGCCGATCTGCCGGAACTCGGCGGCCACTTGGAGCCATTGAAAGACTGGCTCGGCTCCGAGGCCGCAGAGGGGGACTATGTGTTGATTCAGGGGGATTTCGGGGCCTGTTTCATCATGGTGAATGCCGCGTTTGAAAGGGGTCTGACTCCGGTCTATGCCACCACCACGCGGGAGGCGGTGGAGGAGCGGGGACCAGACGGGTCCGTGACGGTGACGCGTCGGTTCAGGCATCAGATTTTCAGGAGATATGCAAAGACCTCCGAGGTTTTGAAAACGTTAAACTGTGAGGCGTGAAACGTGAGGCGTGAGGCGTGAAACGTGAGACGTGAATATGCCTGAGATCGATTTTTTTTTCAAAGAAAGCTTGCAACCTTCAACCGTTCAGTGTATAAGGGGCTGAAATGGTGACAGTGTGCGATCTTGCAGACCAAAATGGCATTGTGGCGGGGCCATCGGGAAACTACAGGGATGGCTTACAAGAAACGAGCGGACTCCTTCTTATAGGCCATCCCTGTAGTTGTGGAGGGGCCATCGGGAAACTACATGGATGGCTTACAAGAAACGAGCGGACTCCTTCTTATAGGCCATCCCTGTAGTTGT
>JAOZRQ010000302.1:0-1946 GCA_029940115.1 Desulfobacterales bacterium | reverse complement strand
GGCGGGGCCATCGGGAAACTACATGGATGGCTTATAAGAAAGACCGTCAAACCGGCCGCTGACCGCCTAAAGGCGGAACTACGAACTTTTTTGACTCTGGAGAGGAAAATTTATGGATGGAATGGAGAAAAGAAGGCACACCCGAATTGACTCACTGAATCTGTCGTATGTGTGTGCCAATGAAAAGGGTGAGGCGGTTGATCAGGGCATGGGCAGGACCTTGAACGTCTCCGCGTCCGGGATCCTTTTGGAAACCTATTTTCCGATTGCGCTTGAATGTTCCCTGGAACTGACCATTGCACTGGAAGATGACTTGGTGGATATCAAGGGAAGGGTGGCACACATCCGCAAAAGAGGGGAGGGGAAATCCGAGACCGGCATTGAGTTCTTCGACATGACCGAGGAATCCATTCGGATTTTGGACAAATTCATCCGCTTTTTCAATGAGACACAGCCGGTGTTTGAGACCGACTTCCCCAAGCTGAACCTCATGAAACGAGGCAAGGTCAGGGATATGTATGACGTGGGGGACGCGCTGTTAATGGTGGCCACAGACAGGCTTTCCGCGTATGATGTGGTCATGCCGGATCCCATCCCGGACAAGGGAAAGGTCCTGACCCAGCTCTCCCTCTTCTGGTTTGATGTGATGAAGACGCTGATACAGAACCATCTGATCACCGCGGATGTGAACGCCTATCCCGAGGCATGCAAGCAATATGAGGATACGCTGAAGGGACGGAGCATGCTGATAAGAAAGACGGAGCCCCTTCCGGTGGAATGTGTGGTCAGGGGGTACCTCTCCGGATCCGGCTGGAAGTCTTATCAGGAATCTGGAACCGTATGCGGCATAGAACTGCCCAAAGGTCTGAAGGAGTCCGACAAGTTGCCTGAACCGATCTTCACCCCTTCGACAAAGGAGGAGGTCGGAGTTCACGACATCAACATTGATTTCGAGGAGATGAGCAGACGGATCGGCCCCTCCCTTGCGGAAAAGGTCAAGTCTTTGAGCCTTGCGCTTTATCAGAAAGGGGCGGAGATCGCGGACAAACAGGGGATCATCATCGCAGACACGAAATTTGAGTTCGGCCTCATGGGAGATGAGCTGCTCCTGATTGACGAGGTGCTGACCCCCGATTCGTCCCGGTTCTGGCCCAAAGAGACATATGCGCCCGGAGGCCCCCAGAAAAGCTTTGACAAGCAGTATGTCAGGGACTACCTGACGTCCATCCACTGGGACAAAACGCCGCCCGCTCCGGCTCTTCCAGAAGAGGTGATCGAAAACACCCGGGAAAAATATCTGGAAGCGCTTAGGCAGTTGTCAGTTATCAGTGAGCAGTGAGCAATCCGTGAAGCTGGCCATGGCCATCGCCGGCCACTTGGGAAAGATGGTATTTCTGAGTGATCAGTTATCAACAGTCTGAGCCAGCACAAAAACTGTCATTCCGGGCAGATGACGGGAACCGGCATTGCCTTGGGCATTCCCGACCTCAGACGAGGTTCCCGTCAACTGACCCGGAATCCATTGTCAAGTTCACGTTCACGTTTTGGGGCTGAATAGAAAGAGGAAGGGTCTGATAATGGCTGATTGTCGAGCTTCAAATGTCAAGTTTCAAGTTTCAAATTTTCCAGTCTCAAAGGTGAGCCTCTCGCTTATTGATTTGGAAGACCCGCGCTATCGCATCACAACTGAGGAGTCTCTGGAACCGCTGATCCACTCGATTCAGACGGTGGGGCTGATACATCCGCCGATACTGATCAATTCCCCTCCCCCTGCCCGTGAACGTGAACTTGAAAGTTCAGGTTCAAGTTCTCACGCCTCACACCTCACGCCTCACACCTCACGCCTCACGCCCCACGCCTCACGCCTCACGCCCCACGCCCCATGCCCCACGCCCCACGCCCCACGCCCCACGCCCCACGCCCCACGCCCCACGCCCCACGCCCCA
>JAOZRQ010000026.1:22102-26256 GCA_029940115.1 Desulfobacterales bacterium | reverse complement strand
AGGACAAAAAAGGTGACTGAGGAAAGAAACCCGGCTTTTCTTTGCAGTTGGGAAGCCGGCCCTTTTGGGAAAAAAGCTTGCCCCGACGTTTTTTATCGGGGCCGGTTTTTTTTTTCCCGCTCATTTTTTTTGTCCTGTACACAGTATTTTTCAATAAAAAAAGAAACTCCGTTTGCTCCCATTGAATGTGACGATCATCTATCAATGAGGCAGCAAAACCGGGTTTCTTACCAGAAAGGACTTAAAAATGGATTATGAAACTTCCCGCAAGCTCTTTGAACAAGCATTGACCATCATCCCTGGGGGCGTCAACAGCCCGGTGCGCGCATGCAAATCGGTCGGATCGGATTTTCCGCTTTTCATCAACCGGGCTGATGGGTGCATGCTCTATGATGCCGACGGCAACGGGTTTATTGACTATGTGGGGTCATGGGGCCCCATGATCCTCGGTCATCGGTGCCCTTCGGTCATTCTCGCCATATCCGAGGTTCTGGACCGGGGAACCAGTTTCGGCGCGCCCACAGATCTGGAAATCCGGCTGGCCGAGATGCTGATCGACGCGGTCCCCTCCGTTGAGATGGTCCGCATGGTGAATTCCGGCACAGAGGCCACCATGAGCGCGATTCGTCTGGCCAGGGGATTTACCGGACGGGACACAATCATCAAGTTTGACGGATGTTATCATGGCCATGCGGACACCCTGCTGGTGGAAGCCGGATCCGGCGTGGCCACCTTGGGGATCCCCGGAAGTCCAGGTGTGCCAGAATCCTTTGTGGCGCACACCCTCTCCCTTCCCTACAATGACATCGGCTGTGTCAGGGACGTCATGGAAAAGCAGGGGGAGAAGATCGCATGCGTCATTGTGGAACCGGTGGCCGGCAACATGGGCTTGGTTCCGCCTGCGGACGGTTTTCTGGAAGCCCTGCGGGACGTCACGCAGAAGAGCGGCAACCTCCTGATATTCGACGAGGTGATGACCGGGTTCCGAGTGGCTTATGGCGGCGCGCAATCCCTATACGGCATCTCACCGGACCTGACCTGTCTGGGAAAAATCATCGGTGGCGGGATGCCGGTGGGCGCGTATGGGGGGAGGCGGGAGATCATGGAGCAGATGGCTCCTCAAGGCCCCGTGTATCAGGCCGGCACCCTGTCCGGCAATCCGGTGGCCATGGCCGCGGGGATCGCCACGATTGAGCGGTTGAAGAAACCCGGGTTTTATGAATCTCTGGAAGAGACATCGGCCCTGTTGTCGTCCGGCCTTGAGGAGGCCGCGAAAAAGGCAGGGGTGAACGCGGTCTTCAACCGGGTCGGTTCCATGATGGGGATGTTTTTCACCGACAAGCGGGTCAGCAATTTTGAGGATGCAAAGACCTCGGACCTGAATCTATTTTCCGCCTATTATAAAGGTATGCTTGAGAGGGGGATTTACCTCGCGCCCTCCCCATTTGAGGCGCTCTTTGTCTCCGCGGCCCATGATGGGTCGCATATTGAGGCCACCTTAAAGGCGGCTGAAGAGGTGTTGTCAAGGTTTTGATGGCGATGGCGAGAGGCTATGGGTGATGGGCGATGGGCGATGGGCGAGAGGCAATGGGTGATGGGCGAGAGGCGATGGGCGAGAGGCAATGGGTGATGGGCAGGGTGTTGGATTGACGACCCATAGCCCATAGCCCATAGCCCATAGCCAGATTCACCAGTCCCTCGCGTTCTTGACCGCGCCGAACTCTGATCCCATGTATGCCCTTGTGAACGGGAAGAAGAGCATGTGGCTCAACCGGGTAAAGGGGATGGCGGCCAGCATGATTTCCCCTGAGAGGATGTGAAGGATCAGCACGAACGAGTACCCCGGCCACTGGTGGTATGCCCAGAAACCGGTGACAAAGGGTGCGGCCACGATGCCCAAAATCACAAAATCAGACGAGCTGGTCAGATATTTCACTTCTGGAAGAGCAAGCCGCCTCCCGAGGAAAAAGAGACAGGACGCGATCACCACCAGGGTCATCACATCGGCCACCGGGTCCGACAGGTACCACCAACTGATGTTCCATGCCTCCTTCCAGAGGATGACATGGGCAAAAAGAAAGATCGGAACACCCATCAGACAGATGTGAAATGCAAATGTCACCAAGGTCATGACCGGGTGTTTCTTCATGTTTTCGCTCCCAAAGGGAATGATCCAATGGAAGATGGAGCGAAACGAATAGTAAAGGTCCATGTACGAGAAGAGCGGGGACTCTTTCTCCTTTGCCAGAGTCCCCATGGAGATGAGCCGGTACAGGCTTCCGCCGATAAAAACAAGAAAGGAGACCCACACCAGCGGACCGCTCACAAAATTATAAAGACCATGCATTGTTTTTTTCCTTTTGGACATCCCTCAAAAAAGGGGAAAGGTAGTTCACACTTTCATGTTGCCCCTTGCCGTGCCCGAGAGCCCCTTGCCCTGCCCCCGTACCCAGCCCTTGCCCCTGGCCTTGCCCGGGCACGGGCGGGGCGGGGGCAGAGGGGCAGGGGCACGGGCAAAGTGTGAACTGGTAAATATTAAGAATGCCCTTTTGTTTGTGGTTCATTGATCGTGGTTTGTGGTCCGTTGTCTGTGGTTTGTGGTCCGTCGGAGTCACAACTGACAACTGACAACCCACCTCAAATATCTGTCAATGCCAGAATCTGACGAGAATAGACCGCCTCATCCCTCTTGCCTTCGATGCCTCTGATCAGAATCTTTTCCCCGTCAGGGCTGAAAACCGGGTTCCATGCCGCCTCAAAATCCTGCTTTAGCGGACGGTCATCTATAATAATGGTATAACGTCCGTTTTTTTCCACTTTTGCCGCGACATGTGCGTTGTTCGGGCTGAAGACAGGTTGCCACGCCATGTCAAAGCTCCGGGTCCACGGTTGCCCGTCAACACAGATCATCCATTTCCCATCCGCTTTGCCCACACAGGCCGCACGGGTTCCTTCCGGGCTGAACGCCAAGTCGGTGACAAGCTCCCCGAAGGTGTGGGACCAAGGGACACCGTCAACAGCCACCGTCCACTTCCCGAACTCAGGTGCGACAATCGCCGCAAGCTTCTTTCCATCTGCGCTGTGCTGATGATGCCACAGTTGGACGAAACTGCGGTCCCACAGGGAGATGCCGTTTTTTGCCAAGTTCCATGCACCTTTGATTCTCACCGGCGCGGTGACAGAACCATCCTGAGAGAACAACGGCTTCCAGACAGAGGTGAAGTTCTGACTCCAAGGAACCCCGTCAACCGCGATGGTATAATCGTAAAGGCTGGTCCTCACTTCCGCGGCCACATGCTCATGGTCCGGGCTAAAGACCATCTCCCAGACGTTGACAAAATTTTTGTCCCATGGTTGGCCGTCCACCGCCACCGAAAAGCAGCCTTCCTGAAATTTGAGGATGTCTGTCTCGCCGAAGGCTTCTGTCTGGACAACGGCCGCTGTGCGACTGCCATCCGGACTCAGGGTGAGGTTTGTCATCTGGTCGAATCCCTGTTCCCACGACGCGTCGTTGACAACGGCATGATATTTCCGCCCCTTTTGGCCAGAAATGCTGATGACAGCGCCATCCTGGCTGAACTGGGTGTCCCATGCAAATTCAAACCGACTCTCCCAAGGGGCGCCATCCACGGCCAAGGTCCACTCCCCCATGTCTGACACCAGCCCTGTCAGCCGGTTGTCCGGGGAAAACCTCAGATACCAGACTTTGTCAAACGTGCTCTCCCACGCATCCCCATTCTCACAGACACTGAATTCCATGTCCTCGGTTTTGACGACGGCCGCGACCTTCTCCCCATCCGGACTGGCACACGGCTCTTCCACCCATTTGAAATTCTCTTTCCATTTGCCGATATCTGCAATCTGCTTTCTGCCAATATTCCAGTCCCATTTTTCATGATCATGCATTCTCCCGATCTCCTTCTGTGAATCGTCAGTTGTCTGTGGTCACCGGACAACTGGCAACTGACGACGGTCAACATGCAATCGTTTGAACATCATCTCTCTATCAGCTATCGCATTTATCCGTGGAAATTTCAAGGGTAATCTTTTGGAAAGGAGAATTAAACAACTTGTGCATTTGCCATCTCTTTGTCCTCCCCGCTCACGCCGGATTGTTCACGCTCGCGCCGGATTGGCAAATCCGGCGGTAATGG
>JAOZRQ010000026.1:0-22002 GCA_029940115.1 Desulfobacterales bacterium | reverse complement strand
CCGGCGGTAATGGCTCGGATTTGTCAATCCGAGCCGAGCGACGGGGTTTACGCTCGCACCGGATTGTTCACGCTCGCGCCGGATTGGAATCCGGTGGAAATGGCTCGGATTTGTCAATCCGAGCCGAGCGACGGGGTTTGCAATCTTGTCCCTCCCGCTGGATTGGCAAATCCGGCGAAGATGCCGAGCGACGGGCGGTAATGGCTCGGATTTGTCAATCCGAGCCGAGCGACGGGGTTCACGCTCGCGCCGGATTGTTCACGCTCGCGCCGGATTGGCAAATCCGGCGGAAATGGCTCGGATTTGTCAATCCGAGCCGAGCGACGGGGTTTGCAATCTTGTCCCTCGCGCTGGATTGGCAAATCCGGCGAAGATGCCGAGCGACGGGCGGAAATGGCTCGGATTTGTCAATCCGAGCCGAGCGACGGGGTTTGCAATCTTGTCCCTCCCGCTCGCACCGGATTGGCAAATCCGGCGAAGATGCCGAGCGACGGGCGGAGATGGCTCGGATTTGCCAATCCGAGCCGAGCTTGTCCCTCGCGCTGTGTCACACCGCCTGAAGGCGGAACTACAAACTGAAAAGTGCAAACCACCTTTCAGGTAAAATGAAAGATGCCCCATATTTTAATATTTTTTGACAAAAAAAGAAGTTTGCTCCATTGAAGGTGGCCATCTGTCAATTCCCAGAAAGGATATAAAAATGGATTATGAAACCTCCCACAAGCTCTTTGACCATCATCCCGGGGCATCAACAGCCCGGTGCGCGCATGTAAATCGGTCGGATTTCCCTTTTTTTATCAACCGTGCTGACGGATGCATGCTCTATGCCGACGGCAACGGTTTTATTGATTATGGGTCCCATGGTCTTGGGACACCGGTGCCTTCGCCATATCCGAGATTTTGGACCGGGAGCCAGTTTCAGCGCGCCCACCGATCAGGCTTGCCAAGATGCTGATCGACGCGGTTGAAAAAATCTTGACAATTCAGGAAACTTTTGGTACTCACTTCACTTGGAGGAAAGAGAGAAGGCTTTTTTGGTCTTTCGACCCACTGATTATTGCATTGCAGGAGGCCGTGAACTTGAACTTATACTCGAACTTGCAAATGAATGCTCACGTTTGGGTTCAAGTTCACGGGCAGTGGGCCTCCTCCGTTTCAAGTGCCCCAACATTTTCGGTTCTTACCACATTGGCCCTGAACGCAACCAGACAGGTACTGATACCCATGGTGGCAGATCCCTTCGGCGTTCATGGGACAAAACTCATGAAGCATGTTTTGGATGAGCACGAACATGATTATGGAGTAAAAGTCAATATACTCGGAGTGATTTTCACATTATGGAAAACTCATATGCCAGTATATGCCCAAAATGCCGAATTGATTATCGAACATGGATGGAGAGCTTATTCCTCTGTTTATATTTTTAATAGCAGAATTTCTAATGATGACAATTATAAAATCATTAATGGCAAAAACTTCGATGGTGCCAATGGAAATATTGATTTAATGAAGTCCGGCTTACATCAGTCCAAAAAAAATGAATTCAAAAAGTTTGTTGATGAGTTTTTGAGTAAGATTTAACAGGTTGAAATGATGATAGAAAATAAATTAGACAGATTAAAATCAGAATACGGAAAATTATCTCCAAGTCAGAAAAATCTTATGGAAAGTATAATTTCATATCTTATTGATTTTATAGAACTGGGGAAATTATCTGATAAAGCGTATCTTAATGATATAAACTCAAGTTTCGCACCCAAATTTTTGAGTGAATACAGATGGTCAAGTCAATTCTTGGTCCGTCTGACTCAATCTTTGGTCATGATGGGGTGCAAGTGCCTGATCTCACATTGCCCAAAAAGTGGGTTTTCGAGGTCGACCATTTCCTGAAACCCTTGAAAAATGGGCTCACATAGGGGTGCGAAACTTGAGATATAAACAAATATCTTTCCAATAAGCTTAAACGAGGGAAAAAAGAAACCAGACCTTCTGACATTTTCCAATTACGCAATCTGATCATACGCAACAAACCTTTCAAACCAGAATACGACGAGAAGCTGGAAAAACTTGTCTGGACTATGTTGCCTGAGTTGACTTACTTCAAAAATCTGGAAAATCTGAGCAACTTCTTAGGCAATTATTTGCTTGTGGACAAAGAGGATGACAAGAATGTTCATGAAAAAATAGACAACAAGAAGTTAAGCACAAAGACGGAAGTCATTAATGAATAGAAAACTATACGAGAGGTTTCCGAAATCGAGACAGAAGAAATCTTTACATAAATTTGCAAGAGGAATTTTTGTTGCGGCTCGCAGAAATGAACTTGCCAAATTCAAGGAGTTGATTTGACAGTGAAGGTGCCGTATTTGAACAGGAAAATCAGGGAAGCGTTTAATCTCTATTGCAAAGATTTCATACAAAGCCATAATGCCAGTGTGAATGCTCATAAATCAGCTCCCGAAGGTTTTCTCATCTTCAAACATGCCGACTCATTGTTTGTGTTGCTTGAACGATGATTTGTATCGCCGCGCATCTGCCTACATTCATGCTTCCAAGTTGGACAAACTGAGCGGTTTTGATTCCAACTCCTCGTTAGTTTTTGACAAGCCATCTTCGCAAAATCTGCTTAACATATCAAAAGATGTTGTTTTATTGTCTGCAACTTTTCTGATTTGCTGTCATAAAGAATACTTCCTGCGCTTCAATGACTATGCGAAGTCGTTAATTGTTGAAATATTTGACAGTGACATGAGACACAGGTTAAGAAGCCATTTGAACATATGACCTCTCGAGGCATCATCTGACATGAATGAATACAAGGAAGTGTATCTGAAAATGTCAAATGCGATTTTCTGCATCAAACCTTGAAGTTTTGACACACTTATAATATGTAGTTCTCTGATAAGCACCCAGCCAGAAATTTTCAGGTGTCGGTGGATTCCGGGTCAGGCTGAAAAAAAGACCCTTTTTTCAGCCCGCCCGGAATGACAGGTTGGTTGCCCATGACGGGAAATTCCGAAAAACTTTTGGCTAGGGCACTTATTGACAGGTTGATGCCATATGTGACTTTTTCAATGGAAATTGGAGTCAAAATGAGGTGACAAGTGGAAGCGATCCAACTGCTCGGGGCGGTCACAGGGCTTGCCCTTGTTTCAGGGATTAATCTTTATGCCACCGTGCTGACAGTGGGGCTTGGCATTCATCTTGGATTCATCCAACTCCCGCCGGAGCAGGCGGCCTTGTCTGTCTTTGGGCATCCTTATGTGATCTCGGCGGTGGCGGTGGCCTACACACTCGAATTTTTTGCAGACAAGATCCCTTGGGTGGACAGCCTGTGGGACACCCTTCACACGTTTGTCCGGCCGGTGGGTGCCGCGTTGGTGGGCATAAATGCTGTGGGGACGGTTGATCCGGCTGTTGAGATGGCTGTCATGCTCCTTTGCGGCGGTGTCTCGTTTCTCTCCCACTCGGCAAAGGCAGGCACCCGGTTTGTGGTCAACCACAGTCCCGAACCATTCAGCAACATCGGTCTCAGCTTGGCGGAGGATGTCTGTGTGATCGGCGGCACTTGGGCCGCGTTTGAACATCCGCTGGCCATGCTCGCCTTTACAGTGCTCTTTGTCACGGGGGTCTTGCTCTTTGCCCCGAAAATCTTCCGCCTGTTGCGCGTTGAAGTTCTGGCCATCTCCTCCCTTTTCGGCATGCTGTTCAACGGTACCGGAACCTCTGATCCACCGGTCCTGTTTGACGATGTTCCAGACAATCTGTTCAACAAGATTCTGGCAGATACCGCTTCAGAGGAGAGGCGATTCTGTATTCGCTGTGTCTCTGGAAAAGGGGTCGAACCGGGCAGAAACCGCGTCGGATTCTTATACATGGCTGGAGGCCGGCTTTGCTTTGTCACCCGGAAGAAGTTCAGAACCTGCAAGGTTGGTTTCGACATTTCCGAAATCACAGAACTGAAATTTTACAAAAAACGCTTGCTTGACCGACTGGTTTTCAGGTATGGAAAGAAGAATGTCTCTTTGCATTTGTTCAAGAACAGGCCAGACAGAGGGCAGAAAATTGCAGAGATTCTGGAGACCGCCAGACGCGTAATTTAGTATCGTGGCCGTATTCCCTGCCCGTGCCCCCTGCCTTTGCCGTACCCGGTGTCGTCGAGCAGGGGCGCGGCAGGTGACCCTTTCATTCCAAAAAAGGCGGGTCGTCGGGCACGGGCAGGGAAATCATTGGGTCACAGTTCCTTAACATGGAGGCAAATAAAGATGGTAAACAACTGGTTCAAGGCGATAGGCTTTATCATAATCAGCATGGTGATGCTGTTCGGTTGCGCCGGCAAGGAGGCTCATGAAGATGTTGGGGTCAGCATATCCGGCAGATCGGGAACGGTCAGCACATCTGGCAGGCCGACGGGTGTCCATGTGTCGGACGCATCGTCGCGCACATCCCAACCCTCCGAATCCTTTATATTGGATCCGGACAGGCCGGAAGAGATGGGCGAATATATGCGGGTGAAGGTGAACGACTTCATCGTCATCCTTGACGCATCCGGATCCAAATATCTTCCGTACAGCGGGAAGATCAAGCTCAAGGTTGCCAAGGACATTGTGAGGCGATTTAATCAGCACACGCCGAAGCGCCCTCTCTTCGGCGGTCTCAGGCGTTACGGCTTTGAGGCGGGGGCGTGGTCTGTGCCGACAGCCCTGATCTATGGCATGGCCGATTACTCTCGGCCCGGATTTGCCAGATCCATCGAGACGGTCCGATGGGCCGGGGGGAAAAGCCCCATGACCCTCGCCATTGACAAGGCGAGCGACGACTTCCAGCAGGCCAAGGGGCACTATCTGGCTCTGGTCATTGTCAGTGATGGGAAGATTTACCAAGGGGATCCCTTAGGGGCCGCGAGGAACATCAAGGCGCGATATGGGGACCGGATCTGCATATACACCTGTCTCGTGGGGGACCTCCCCTTTGGATGGGATCTGTTGAAGCGGATCGCCAAAGCCGGAAAGTGCGGATATGCCATCAAGGCGGACGATCTGGATCCGGAAAAGACCATGCGGGACTGGGTGGATGATGTCTTCCACAGGGGCCGAAAAGCCGAACCGGACGAACCGATAATCGCCCGGCCCAAAAAAGAACGGCCGCCCATAAGGGAACGGGAAACCCCACCGATTGTGAGACCCGCGGAAAAGGGGCCTTGTGAGCTTCTCGACGAGCTGCTCAGGCGCTTGAAGGTCCAGTTTGAGCTGAACAAGTGGAAAATCCGTCCCGAATATCGTGCCGATCTCGACTACCTTGCACACCTGATGATCAAATGCGAGGACGCGATCCTCGACATTCAGGGGCATACCTGTAACATCTGGACAGAGAAATACAACATGAAACTGTCCCACCTGAGGGCCACCGAGGTGATGAAGTATCTTGTGAACCGGGGCGTCAACCCGAACCGCCTTGCAGTGAGCGGAGCGGGTCTAACGATCCCGGCCGCGTCCAACAAAACCGAAGGAGGCCGGGTCGCGAACCGACGAGTCGAATTCAGGCGCAGCTGGTAAGCGGCAAGCTCGAAGCGGTAAGTAATTGGCCATATATTTTCAGGTATTTGCATGTATGAGGATCACGGATCAGACAACTTTCACAAACCGCGGATGGACGCGAATGAGTCCGCACCCTGTTCGGCATCTGCGTTCATCTGCGGTTCACCATGTGAAAGTTGTTTTCCCAAGGAAAACCATGGAAAACTTTTGGCCGGGTACTTAAGCTGTAAGCTCAAAGCGGTCATGATCTTCGTTTCGGCCACTTTTTCCCAATCGTGATCGCAACAAACAGATTGAGAATTAAGAGCAGGAGCAACTCGCCGAAACGAAGATCAAGACCGCTCAAATTTCAAAGCGGTTAAGTTCTCATCTCTAAGTACCTGGCCAAAAGTTTTTCGGGGTTTCCCGTCATGGGCAACCCAACCTGTCATTCTGGGCGGGGCTGAAAAAAAGGGACTTTCCTTCAGCCCGGAATCCACCGTGCCTGAAAACTTCTGGCTAGTACACCACTTTTTAAATTCGTACCCCCCTTGATCGCCTCAGATTGCCGCCGGATTTGGCAATCGTTCGACTGAGCTCACGCCGGGAGCAGAGGGGGTGACGAACTTATGAATTGCTGTACTAGGTACTTATATTCAACTTTTCATTTTAAAGATGTTGAAATTTTCAAACTTTTATACTATAAAAGAGGTCCTGTCGGTATGGACAGGGAAAATGTGACTCAATTGGAATGAAGGTCGGATGATCGGGGCTGAATCTGATGTCAGTCATTTCAAAGGTCAAAGGTCAGGTTTTCTGCTGTCTGGTACCGATTTAACATATATTTTTTTAAGGAAGAAATTTGGCAAAAGATGAAAAGATTAGGAGGGTAAAGGTATGAAAAGCTTCACAAAGGTCTTGTTTCTGGTAATGGTCGGGACCCTGCTGGCCAGTTGTGCTGCCCACCAGAAAGGGCAGGACATGTTCAGGCCCCAGGAGCTGGGCATGACCGGATATGAGCAGAAAGTGGACAACTTTCTGGTCATACTCGACGCGTCCGGGTCCAAGCAGGATAGCATTCACGGGCAGAAAAAGCTGGAATATGCCAAGCAGATCGTGAGCCGTATGAATCAGACCATCCCCAACGGCCTGAATCTCAACAGCGCGCTGAGAAGATACGGCAAGGGCATCAAGGAATCCCAGCCTGCGGAGATGAAAACGGAAATTGTCTATCCCCCGGGACAATACGCCAAGGCAAGATTCGAGGACGCCTTGGCAACGGTCAAAAAGGCAAGCGGCCTGACCTTCATGGAAGCCGCGATTGATGCGGCCAGTGAGGATCTGAAGGCATTCAGCCGGAAAAGTGCGGTCATCGTGGTCAGCGACGGGAAGGTGCATACCAATGATCCGGTACAGGCGGCCAAGCGAATGAAGAGTCGGTACGGTGACAATGTCTGCATCCATACCATCTGGATTCCGAGCGCGACTGCGGATGTCAATCAGGTCAGCAAGGACAAGAAACTGATGGAACAGATCGCCGAGGCAGGGGGATGCGGATTCATGGCCGAGGCGGACAAGATTGCCTCCAGCCAAGGGATGGGCGATTTTGTGAGAAAGGTCTTCTTGGCAGAGAGAGCCGCGTATGTGAAGTGTCTTGATGCGGACAGTGACGGTGTGTGCGACGATGTGGATGACTGCGCCAACACACCGATGAACGTCGCAGTGGATGCAAGGGGATGCCCGGTACCCTGCTCTGATGCCGATGGTGACGGGGTCTGTGACAAGGATGACAACTGTCCTGGCACGTTTAGCGGCGTTGCCGTTGATGCAAGGGGATGCCCGGTACCCTGCTCTGATGCTGATGATGACGGGATCTGTGACAAGGATGACCAGTGTCCCGGCACATTGGCCGGTGTTGTGGTCGATTCAAGAGGATGCCCGGCAGCTTGTTCCGATTCGGATGGTGACGGCGTCTGTGACAAGGATGACCAGTGTCTTGGCACATTTGCCGGCACTGTGGTCGATTCAAGGGGATGCCCGATACCTTGTTCCGATTCGGATGGGGATGGCGTCTGTGATGCAGATGATCAGTGCCCCAACACGCCGTGGGGTGTGGCTGTGGATGTGAACGGATGCCCCGACACCTCCGTCAGAGTTTCTCCATATGTGACCACCTGCATGGACAATGACAACGACGGCATCTGTGATGACAGTGATGATTGTCTGAACACACCGATGGGTGCCGGCGTCAACGCCAAGGGATGCTGGATCATTGAGAACCTCCTCTTTGACTATGACAAGTCGAACATCAGGGAGCGGTATTACCATGATCTGGACAATGTGGTCATGATCCTGAAGGAGAATCCGTATCTGAGCATCGAAATTCAGGGTCATACGGACAGCGTCGGCTCCCAGAAGTACAACCTGCCGCTCTCCGAGAGGCGGGCCAAGGCGGTGATGGACTATCTGGTCAAGAAGGGGATCATGAAAGAAAGACTCCACTGGAAGGGCTACGGGAAACTGCGACCTGTGGCACCCAACAAGACTGCCGAAGGCCGGCAACTGAACCGACGGGTTGAACTGCATCCGCTGGGTCAGTAAACGCCTTATGCGTCCGAGGTCTCACTGGCTTCGGACGTCCGGCGGTGATATGGATGTTCTGAGATGGATGTTCTGAGTCAGGAAACGGCTACGGTTGACAAAGGGCATCCGAATGACTATACTTTTTGCAGTGGTGTGCGGAAGTGAAAAAACGTGTCCCTGACATCTTTTGTCAGGGACCTGTGTACAGAGGAAGGGAGAGAAACCCAGCTTTTTCTGGCAGGAAGAAATCAGCCCATTCGGGAAAAAGCTTGCCCCCGACGTTTTTTGTCGGGGGCCGGGTTTCTCGCCCATCCAACGACTTTTTGTCCTGTAAACAGGTCAGGGACAAAATCTGGGTCATGGATTTTTGTCCTTCACTTTCGCTTTTTCCAACACCCTGCCCTCAAGGGGATTCCTCTTGAGGGCAGGGTGTTGTCCGACTCAAAGAAAGGATTATAGGATCATGGCGGAAGGGATTTTGGAAATAGACGACAGCAATTTTGACACAGAGGTGTTGCAGGCCGACAAACCGGTGATGGTGGATTTCTGGGCCCCATGGTGTGGCCCCTGCAAAGCCATTGGTCCGATGGTTGAGGAGCTGGCCGGCGCGTTTGGTGACCAAGTGAAATTTGCCAAATGCAATGTGGATGAGAATCCTGTCACCCCCGGCAAATACGGGATACGAGCGATTCCCACCCTTATTTTCTTTAAGGACGGGAATGTCTCAGAGCAGATCACAGGCATGGCGGCAAAATCGAAACTTGAGGACGCGATAAACAAATTGCTTTGAAGTCGGGGTTTTATTTTGACATCCTTCAAAAAAGTCGGAAAGTAGTTTACACTTTTCTGTCATTTCGTTCAGGTTCAGGTTTAAGTTCAGGTTCAAGTTTAAGTTCAAGTTCAAGTTCAAGTTCAGGTTCAGGTTCAAGTTCAAGTTCACGGGATACAAAGTGTAAACTGAGATGAAGGGTGCGTTTAATTTTCTGTTCAGAGGGACTTGCCAATGAAAAACGTGGATTATGATATTGTGATCATCGGAGGGGGACCTGCTGGCCTGACTGCCGGACTTTATGCTGCCAGGGCCAAGTTGAATGGGGTTCTGATTGAAAAACTCGCGCCCGGCGGACAGGTGCTAGTGACGGACTGGGTTGAAAACTATCCTGGCTTTCCCGAAGGGATCAGCGGCATTGATCTGGTGGGAAAGATGGCGGACCAGGCCAAGCAGTTCGGTCTGGTGATTGAGAATGGCGAGGTGATGTCGCTGGATCTGTCCGGCCCAGTGAAACAGATTCGCCTGAATGACAGAACCATCACCGCACACGCCATCATCATCGCCAGCGGGGCCTCTCCGAGAAAGCTTGGGGTTCCGGGAGAAGACAGGTTTTACGGCAAGGGGGTATCCTCCTGCGCGACCTGCGACGGGCCTTTTTACAGGGATCGGGCGGTCGCGGCGGTGGGTGGCGGGGACACGGCGGTCCAAGAGAGTCTGTTCCTGACCCGGTTCGCCAAAAAGGTTTACCTGATTCACCGGAGAGACGAACTTAGGGCCACCGGAATCCTGCGGGAACGCGCATTGGCCAATGACAAACTGGAAATTTTATGGGATTCGGTGCTGACCCGCATTGATGGTCTCACCAATGTTGAAAAGATCACGGTGAAAAATGTGAAGAGCGGTGAGACAAAGACCATTGATGTGGACGGATGCTTCATGTGGATAGGGATCCGGCCCAACGCCGAATTTCTGGGAGATGAGGTCAAGCGGGATGAGTTCGGTTTTGTGATCACCGATTCGAAGATGGAGACGTCGGTTCCCGGGGTATATGCGGCAGGTGATGTGCGAGACACCCCTTTGCGACAGATTGCAACGGCGGTCGGCGACGCTGCCATTGCCGCATTTTCAGCGGAACATCATATAAGCTCCAAGCAGTAAGCTCCGGCTCCGATTCGCTTACAGCTTGCAACTTCGAGCTTACAGCTAGAGCTTTCAACAAAATGTTTGTCGCTCCGGACAATCTTTTTGGGGGCCTCCGCCAAACTGCAAGTTTGGCACTCCGGACAATCTTTTTGTTGAAGGCTCTATTTATGTGAGGAAAAATGAAACGAGCAGTACTGACCCTATTCATGATTTCATTCTTTTTTTCGGGGTGTGCGTGGTTTCAGACCAAAGCGGAAGAGTCTGCGGATGAACTGATCCGGGAGGGGATGACGGCCTTTGAAAACCAAAAATTTGCAAAGGCCATCGAATCCTTCGAAAAGCTGAAGGACTGGTATCCTTTCAGCAAATTCGCCATTCTCGCCGAACTGAAGACGTCGGATGCCCACTACCATCTCAGAGAATATGAGGAGGCAGTCTTTGCGTACAAAGCATTTGAAACCCTTCATCCCCGCAATGAAGCGGTCCCTTATGTGATTTACCAGATCGGCCGTTGCCATTTCGAGCAGATTGACACGGTTGACAGAGATCAGACCTCGGCCCAGAAGTCACTCGACACATTCATGCGGCTGGTCAGGCAGTTTCCTGAAGACGAGCATGCCGCCAAATCCCGGGACTTCATCGGGAAATGCAAGAAGAATCTGGCCGAACATGAATTCTATGTAGGGCTTTTCTATTACAAAAGCAAACGCTACAAAGCCGCCTTGAACCGTTTTCAAACCATCCTTTCCAATTATCCCGATGTCTCCGTTCATCAGGATGCCCAGCGATATGCGGGCCTGTGCGAGGAAGTGTTGGCAAAGCGGTGATTTCCCGTGTCCGTGCTCGTTCACGGGTTCCCCTAAATCCGTTATAATCAGAATAATCATGGAGAAAAGATGAGCATCAGTCAGACGACATTGGATGAAATCAAAAAGCTGAGTGTGTCTGAGAAAGTCCTGATTGTCGAAGAGATATGGGACAGCATCGCGAAAAAGAACGAATATCCGGAACTGACAGAGGCACAGCGTGGCGAACTGAGCAGAAGAATTGATTCATACCATGCCGGTTCTTTTGAGGGAAGAACATGGGAAGATATTAAGAGTGATTATTGGAACAGACATGAAGGTGAGGTTTCATCCCGAGGCGGAATTTGAACTGTGCGCGGCAAGAGAATGGTATGCCCGTCAGAGATCCGGGCTTGATGCTGAATTCATGCGTTGCGTGGACGAAGCCGTTGCCAGAATAAAAAGAGATCCTGACATGTTTCCGTTTGCGCTGGAAAATGCGAGAAAGGTGGTGGTGAAAAGGTTTCCCTACACAGTTTATTATGAAATGGGTGAGGCGGAAATCGTGATATTGGCCGTGTTTCATGCCAAACGGAACCCGGAACATTGGCAAAAAAGAGCCTGACAATCAGAAACTTACAAGCTATTTAGAGGAGAGTGTCGTCATGTCGAGAATGTGTGAAATATGTGGCAAGAAACCAATGGTGGGCAATCATGTCAGCCACGCCCACAATGTGAACAAACGCAGGTTCAACCCGAACCTGCAACGGGTGCGGGCGGTCAGCAAGGGAAGGGTCCGGAGGATGATGGTCTGCACCCGTTGCATCAAATCAGGCCGCATTGTCAAAGCGCCCTGAATGCGGCAAGCGGTCAAGCGGCAACACGTCCCCTTAGTGCTTGATTCCAGAAATGATGTCCGGGTTAAACTATGAGGAACCCGCGGACATTATTTCTGGAATTGTGTACTTAGTCGTATGCCGCTTGCCGCTCGCCCTGACCCCTAATACCGATCAACCCGCTTCACCTCCATAATCCGCTTGACCTTCCGGATGGAGGCCATGATCCGTTTCAGGTGGTCGGTGTCCTTCACCGCGAGGGTGAAAAAGCTGTCCACCACCTGATTCTCCCGGGTTTCGGAATTCACATTCAGGATGTTTGCACCGCTCTTGCTGATATGGGTGGCCAGATCCGCGAGCAGTCCGACTCTGTCGTAGGAGAGGACCCGGATTCGGACCGGGTAGGATTCCGTCACATCCTGACTCCACGACACCTCAATCTCTCTTTCAGGATTGTTCATTCGCCGGATGTCCGCACAGCTTTGCTTATGCACGGTGACGCCTTGTCCCCGGGTGATGTAGCCGGTGATTGGGTCTCCGGGGACCGGTTGGCAACATTTGCCGAACCGGACCAGGACATCCTCAATCCCCTTGACAATCACCCCGTCGCCGGCCTTTTTCTTCTTGATGCGGATCAGCTTGTCAAAAAATGATTTTGGCTTGGACTTTTTATCTTCCAGCTCCTCCTCAGATTTGAGGAACTTCCGCACAATCTGCAGCGGGGTGATCTTGCCGTAGCCCACGTTTGCGATCAGGTCGTCCACCGCTTTGAAGCCGAACTGCTCCACCACCTTTTCCATATCTTCCGATTTGACCAATGCATGATAGTTCAGGCGATGCTTCCGAAAGGCCTTCTCACACATTTCCCGGCCCAGTGCGATGCTCCGCTCCTTGTCTTGGGCCTTGATCCATTGTTTGATACGGGTCTTTGCCCGGACGGTCTTGACAAACTTGAGCCAGTCCCTGCTCGGATGGTGCTCGTTTGCGGTGATCACTTCGACGATATCGCCAGTATCCAGCTCATGCCTGAGGGGGATCATCTGTCCGTTCACCTTGGCCCCGACACACTGATGCCCCACCTCCGAATGAATCGCATATGCAAAATCCACCGGGGTCGCCCCTTTTGTCAGTGCCTTCACCTCGCCACGGGGGGTGAACAGATACACCTCGTCCGGGAAAAGGTCAATGCGGACATTTTCCAGAAATTCATTCGGATCCGGAGTGTTCTCGTGATTTTCGATCAGGTTCTGTATCCATGCGAATTTCTGGCTGATATTCTCATCCGCCCGCTTACCCTCCTTGTAGCTCCAGTGCGCGGCGATGCCTGATTTGGCGACCTGATCCATCTCATGGGTCCGAATCTGTATCTCCACACGCTCCCCATAAGGTCCGATCACGGTGGTGTGAAGGGACCGGTACATGTTCGGCTTGGGCCGGCCGATGTAGTCCTTGAACTTGATGTCAATCGGCTTCCATATGGTGTGCAAACGCCCCAACGCTTCGTAGCACTGGGGCGTTGCGTCCATGATGATGCGGAATGCGATGATGTCATAAACATCCTCGAACGAGAGGTTCTGGTTCTTCATCTTATGGTAAATGCTGTAAAAATGCTTGTATCTGCCCAGCACCTCGCATGTCAGTCCTCCGGATTCCATCCCCTCTTGGATCAGCCGTTTGACGGTTTCGACATACTCCTCCCGTCCGGCCTTGTCCTTGCTGACCATTTGTTTGACCTTCTCATATTCTTGCGGCAACATGTACATGAAAGAGCTGTCTTCCAGCTCCTTCTTTATCCAGTAAATCCCAAGGCGGGACGCGATGGGCGCATAGATGTCAAGGGTCTCCTTGGCGATCTGTCGCTTTTTGTCCTCCTTTTTGTGATATTTCAGGGTCCTCATGTTGTGAAGCCGGTCCGCCAGCTTGATCAGGATCACCCGGATGTCATCGGCCATGGCCAGCAGCATCTTTCTGAGGTTCTCTGCCTGGCGGGTCTGTGTGGTGTGAAAGGGGAGTTTGCTGATTTTGGTGACGCCGCACACGATATGGCAGACCTCATCCCCAAACATCTCCTTGATCTCCTCGGGGGTTGCATGGGTGTCCTCGACCACGTCATGCAACAGGCCGGCCGCCACGCTCACCGCATCAAGCCTCATATCTGCCAAGATGCCGGCCACTTCAAGGGGATGGGACAGATAGGGCTCGCCGGATAAGCGAACCTGCCCGTCGTGGACTCTGGCCGAATAGATGTATGCCCGATTCACCAGTTCCATGTCCGCAACCGGGCTATACTTCTCCATCGCCTCCTCTATGTCAGTGATACGAATCATAATGTTTGATGCTTGATGCTTGATGCTTGATGATTCCGCCTGTTTGGGAAAAAGCCGGGTTTCCCGCCCTTCGCGACTTTTTGTCCTGTACACAGCCATCAAGCATCCAACATCAAGTTTTTTCAATACGCCTTTGCAAAGATCACCCGCGTATCAGACGATTTGCCACAGCAGATGCATTTCCCCTCCTCGGGTGGCGCGTCAGAGGGAATGCATCGGATGGTGACGCTGAGGTCATCCTTTATTTTTGATTCGCATCCTTCTGAGCCGCACCAATGGGAATGGGCAAACCCGCCGTGAATTTCAGGTTTTTCCTGATTCTTGGAGGTAAAGAAGTCATAAAACAGTTTGCTCTCATCAATAAATATGGTGTTCTCCTTCCTGAATGTCAAGGCCCTTTCAAAAAGTGTCTGCTGAATGTCATCAAGGATATGGGTGATCTCCCTGACAAACTGCTCCCTTTTCATGGCGGTCTTCTCCCGATGGCCTTTGTCGCGGCGTCCCATGTAAACCGAGTTCTCCGCGATGTCCCGGGGTCCGATTTCGACGCGCACGGGGATCCCCTTCTTGATCCAGTCCCATCCCCTGCCGCCGATGTTCCGGTTGTCAATCTCCACTCTGAGCCTGCGGTGATGGTAATGTTGGTCCTTGAGTTCCTTTGCCAAGCTTTCGGTGAACGCCATCACCTCGGCCTCGGTTTCCGATTTTTTGATGATCGGCATGAGGACCACATGTGCGGAGGCCACCCGGGGGGGAAGGATGATCCCGTCGTCATCGCCGTGGCTCATGATGATCCCCCCGATGAGCCGGGTGGACGCGCCCCATGAGGTGGTCCAAGCGTATTCCTCTGTCTCCTGAGGCGAGTGGAACCGGATGTCAGACGCCTTGGCAAAGTTCTGTCCCAAGAAATGGGAGGTCCCGGCTTGGAGGGCCTTTCTGTCCTGCATCATGGATTCGATGCAGAGCGTGTCCACCGCGCCCGGAAACCTTTCGGCCGCGGATTTTCTCCCCTTGATCACTGGCATGGCCAAGTGGGTTTCGGCCAGCTTTGCATACACATCAAGCATCACCTCGGTCCGCTTGATGGCCTCCTCTGCGGTGGCATGGGCGGTGTGGCCCTCCTGCCACAGAAACTCACTGGTCCGCAAAAAAATCCGGGTCCGCATCTCCCACCGGACCACATTGGCCCACTGATTGATCAGCAGAGGCAGATCCCGATAGCTGCGGACCCATTTGGAAAAGGAATCGCCGATGATGGTCTCAGAGGTGGGCCGGACCACCAGCGGCTCGGTGAGCTCACCTGCCGGCACAAGCCCGTCCGGGCCCTTTTCAAGCCGGTGATGGGTCACCACCGCGCATTCCTTTGCAAAACCCTCCACATGCTCGGCCTCCTTTTCGAGGAAACTCAGGGGGATGAACAGCGGGAAATACGCGTTCTGAACCCCTGTCTCCTTGAACATGTCATCCAGTTCCCGCACGATGTTCTCCCAGAGCGCATAGCCCCAAGGTTTGATCACCATGCAACCTCTCACCGGTGATCGCTCCGCAAGATCAGAGACCCTGACCACCTGCTGATACCATTCCGCATAATCCTCCACCCTTGTGGGGGAAACCGCTGTCTTCGGTTGTTTTGGCATATTGCTCCTTAGTACTTATAAAACTCAATGTTTTCTTTTTCTAAGAACTGGCTGATGTCATCCTTCAATTCATCAGCGCCGTTTTCTTCTGCATCCAAGCATATTACAAGAAAATCGTATCTTCCAACTGAGTTGACTTCATTGACGGCATCCGAAATTTCGGGATAAAGTGGCTGGCCATTCGCATTTACAATTTTATAAGTGTTTTCACAGACATCTTCGAAAAAGTCGCCTTTTTCAAAGTTTGGCGCAAGGTAAGACAGCCAAGCCGGATAAACTTTTGCCTCAGTTTTTCCTTCCACAAGAAAGTAAATGTTCATCAGATTTCAACTCCATCAACATATTCCTCAAGCTGAAGAAGCTCCATGAACGCGCTGTGTTTTGTCTTTCCGAGATTAAACGCTTTTGCGTCCTTCACCCTGACCACGCCCTTCTTACGGGTGACGATCTTCCAGTGTTCCACGCCGACATTGTTGATGATGTATGGATGATGACTGGTGATGATGAATTGCAGGCTCCTGTTCCTGAACAGATTTTCAGTCAGGACATCCATGCAGTTCACCCCGAGACTGTTCTCAAACTCGTCAATAAGAATGACACTTCCTGCTGGCAGCAAATACAATTCACTCAGATGTTTGAATGCCCTGAGCATTCCGGAAGACATCGTTCTCTGATGGATCCATTGCTTCACCCCTCTTTCTCTTATCTGAATGGGGAAGGTGATGACAGCGGGATCATCTTTCGCTCTGACAGGTTCGACTTTCACATCTTCCACTTGGGGGAATATGTCAATGAAATGGGTTTTGATTTTATGAAACACTTCAGGGTTGTTTTTATAGACCCATGCGAGTTTTGCCTCAACAGGCAAGTTCGTATCCTGGATGGTTTTCAAGGTGTCAGATGTTGTCAATCGCTCAAACCTCGCAAAGCTCATACCATACGTCCGGTTCATGAAGCGCAGATCAGAATGGTCACTGCAAACGATCTTCTTGAATCCACTGTATGCGGGGAGGATTTCATCCTCTTGGTGCAAGAGTTCCACAGCACTTTGAAAGGGTGACAACTTGGGCGTTCTCACCCCATTGAATGTGATTCCGGCCTGATCCCGTTTTATGATTTTCCTCTTGCTTGAAGACAATTCCTCGTGAATCACCTGAAATTGGCCACCTTTGTTGAAATGGTCTTCTTCTGTCAATTCTTTGTTCTCGAATTCCCCTTGCCAGCGATATTCTGTCGCCTCATCAGTTCCTGATGTGAAGGTGATGTCCCATTTAATCCCATTCATGGACGACCCGTTGGCTATCTTCTTCAGATTCATGATCGCCTCAAGAATTCGCGTCTTGCCCGCGGCGGAGACCCCCACCAGCAACGCGAGGTTCTGACGGGAAAAGTCGGCCGGACAGAGGTGCCACCCTGAATGGGTGTCGTGATATTCGATGCGGTTGATTTTCATAGTTTGTAGTTCCGCCTTTAAGGCGGTCTCACACCGCCCACCATTCCGTCACATTCCCATATGGGTGATCCTTTTCCCATCCTGCGTCACCTGAAAAGTCGGCCGGACAGAGGTGCCACCCTGAATGGGTGTCGTGATATTCCTGGTTCTAACGGTTTTTGTGGTTTCCGACTGAAAGGCTTCCAGCAACGCGTCCATGTCCAGGCGGCCGTCCCTGACATACCATGCCTGGTCAACAAGGTGCGGATTGAAGGAGAGCTGCCAGCCGTAGTTCAGCACCCGGGGGATGATCTCCGCATAGATCGGGTTGGCGAACCGGATGGGCGGCCGACGGGTGATCAGGCCGAGGTCCTGGATGTATGCGACGTTGTCGTTCAGCCGGTCGGAGACCAGCGTCTCCCCGCCGATGAGGGCCTCCACGATCCCCCTCACCGCGGGCTCCCTCAGCTTGTCGATCAGGCTGTCCAAGTGGGTGTCCCGACGCTGGATCAGTTCCTCCCTTGCCTGGGTGACATGGTCGGGCGTGACGGTTTGGCTGTGGTCATTCCCCAGAATGCGTGAGACCACATGGTTGGCAAGCGCGTTGGTGAGCCAAGGTTGTCCCTGTGTGAGACGGAAAAACTCGGCTCTGATCGCTCTGCCGGGCGTGGATGACGAAATAGTGCTTGCCGTCAATCTCCCGGAGTGCAAAGCTTTGTGAGTCGATCCCGGAGTGCAAAGCTTGCTTTGTGAGTCGATCCCGGAGTGCAAAGCTTGCTTTGTGAGTCGATCCCGGAGTGCAAAGCTTGCTTTGTGAGTCTCCGGACAACTCGCTGGCTCGCACAAAGCAAGCTTTGAACTCCGGAAAGAACTCCGGACGCACAAAGCAAGCTTTGAACTCCGGAAATCCAGAAAGACTGTATCACAATTTCGGGAACAAGAAAACCGGGTTTTTGAAAAACCCCGGTTTTTTTTGTTAAAGGCGGTTCGGATGTGGGATCCGAACCGCGTCTGAGGGTTATCCCAAAATCTGACCGATGATGTAAAAGACTTCCTCAAACCCGATCTTGCCGTCGTCATCCACGTCCGCATTGCAGACGGACCCGCTTGATTCGGTTCCGGCCATGAGTTGCAAGGCGAGGATCAGATCAGCCAAGTCAACGTCCCCGTCACAGTCAATGTCACCCAAGACGGTGTTGTCCTGCTCGGTCGCGGTGATCTCCTTGTCAGTATCCACGTCGGTTGAGCTCAGTCGGATGGTCGCTGTGCCGCCAGCAACATCATTGTCCTCGGCAGCTTGGAGCGTCACCGTCTGGTAAGTGTCCCAGTTTGAGGTGGTGAAGCTCAGAGATGCCCCGGATTTCACTGTGATGTCCGCATCCCCGCTCACTTCAACGGTGACAGAGACGGTATCCGTGGGCTGCATGGAGAGTTTCACATTAAACTCGGCCGTCCCGTCTTCAGGAACCGTCACTGACTCGGTATCCGTCACAATGGCCAGGATATCATTATCCTGTTCCTTTGCACTCAGGTACACAAGAGAGAAGCCGGCCGCGGTCAGTTGGATGCTAACCGTGCCATCAGCACCATCGTCATCCTCAGCAGCCTCAAGCGTCACCTTCTGATAGGTGTCCCAGGTTGAAGTGGTGAAGCTCAAGGAGCCGCCGGACTTCACTGTGATGTCCGCATCCCCACCCACCTGGGCCACGCTGACAGCGACGGTGTCCAGAGGTTGCATGCTCAACTTCACATTGAATTCGGCTGTTCCGCCTTCGGCCACTATTATCGGACTCGTTATGTCTTCTATGACCAGGGCGAGTGTGTCATTGTCATCTTCGACAACCGCGAGCTCCTCGGTCCCAATCAGACCGCCTGTGTCAACGAGCTGGACGGTGGCTGTGCCATCCTCGGTATCCGTGTCATCCTCGGCAGCGGCAAGGGTCACGAGTTGAGCCATGTTCCAGTTCAAGGTTGTAAAGGTGAGGCTCACATCATCAGGTGTACCGTCCTGCAAGGTGATGTCCGCATCCCCGCCGCCGGCCAAGCTGACCGTGACGGTGATGTCGCTCTCCGGCTGGGCTGACAGGCTCACATGGAATCCGACGGTGCTTCCCTCAACGACTACCACAGGCCCCAGATCGGTCACAAGTGCCAATGTGTCATTGTCATCTTCAGTCGCGGTGATGTCTTGGGACTTCTCCAGCCCCCCGGTGGCGGTCACTCGGATGGTTGTCTCGCCATTGGCCGCGTCATCATCGTCTGTTGCCTCAAGAGTTACGGTCTGGGCCGTGTCCCAGTTTGAAGTCGTAAAGGTCAGGCTCTCTCCAAGCTGCACGGTGATGTCCGCATCCCCGCTGAACTTCGCAACCGCAACGGTGACATCGCTGGCCGGCTGCATGGAGAGCGCCACAGTAAACGAAGCGGTCTCCCCTTCACCCACTGTCATTTCGAGGGGTTCTATCACCAAGTTCAACAGATCATTGTCGCTCTCGGTGACGGCCACATCCTTCGTTTCTGTCAAACCGCCTGCGGCAACCAGGCGGATGGTCGCTTCGCCATTGGCCTCGTCTTCATCCTCTGCGGCTGCGATGGTTACGGCCTTAGTGGTGTTCCAGTCTGAGGAGGTGAAGGTCAGGCTCACATCATCAGGCGTCCCATCCGGCAAGGTGATGTCCGCATCCCCGCCTCCAACCAAGCTGGCTGTGACGGTGACGTCGCTCTCCGGCTGGGCCGACAGGCTCACTTCCAATGTTGCGGTGCTCCCTTCGATGGCTGTCACCGAAGCTGGCGATGCCTCAAGAGCCAATATGTCCGTGTCATCTTCGGTGGCGACTACATCCATCGGATCCAGATCAGTAGCACTCACCTGAATGGTGGCCGTGCCGTCGGTGATGTCGTCGTCAGTAGCGGCCGCAAGGGTCACAGTCTGTGCTGTGCCATAGTCCGTGGTGGTGAATGTCAGGCTTGCGCCGGATTGCACCGTGATGTCCGTATCCCCTTGGCTATGGGCCACGGCGACTGTCACCGTGCCAGCAGGCTCCTCTGACAGCTTCACGGTGAATGTGGCGGTAGCATCTTCGATGACTGTCACAGCCGCAGAACTGACTACGATGATGTCGTCATCCTGCTCCTTCGCGGTCACCGCCGCTGTATTCGACACCGACGTGGAACTCAGCTGGATGGTAGTCTGGCCGCTGGTGTTGTCAGCGTCCTCCACGGCCGCGAGGGTCACGGTCTGGGCTGTATTCCAATTCGTTGTCGAAAAGGTGAGGCTTGCGCCGGATTGCACCGTGATGTCCGTATCCCCGCTCAACACGGCGACTGTAACATCAACACTGGTGCCCGGCTGGGCGGACAGGCTCACATCAAATGTGGCGGTGCCCCCTTCTGGAACCGTTACCGTAGCCGGATCCGGGACCACGATGTCCAATGTGTCATCGTCCGTCTCGGTTGCGGTGACGCTTGCCGGATCCAAACCGGTCGCCGTCAATTGGATAACTGCCTCTCCGTTGCTGGTGTCCACATCATCCGCCGCGGCAAGGGTCACTTCCTGATAGGTGTCCCAATCCGAGGTGGTGAAGGTGAGGCTTGCGGATTGCACCGTAACATCGGTGTCCCCACTCTGCCGGCTCGCGCTGACGGTGACGTTGCTCCCCGGATCCCCAGACAGCTTCACATTGAATGTGGCCGTACTTCCCTCATTGACCGTCACTGACGTGACGTCTGTCATCAGGGTGACAGTCTCCGTCGTGAAGGTCACCTCGTCTCCATAGGCGGTTCCCACGCTGTTTGTGGCATACGCCTTGACATGATACGTTGTGCCAAGAGTCAGGCCGGTGATCGGACGGGTGAATGTGCCGGTTCCGAAATCCCCGGTCTCCTCATCTGTGCTGTGAGAGGTCGTCGGAGAACCGCTGGTGTTCCAGCAGACCCCTCTGACGGTGGCGTTCTCAATACCGACACTGGTGACATTCCCGCCGAGAGTCGCCGTGGTTGTGCTGATGTTTGTCGCCTCAGCCGTGGTCATCTGCGGCCGGCCGTCACTTGTGGCAAAAGAGACCTGACCCCCGTAAGAGGTCCCTTGGCTGTTCGTCGCGTAAGCCTTGACGTAATAGGTGGTGTTGGAACTCAGGCCCGTGACATTGAATGAGAAGGTTCCGGTTCCGAAAGTGCCGCTTGCTTCTTCTTTGCTGTCAGAGGTCGTCGGAGAACCGCTGATGTTCCAGCAGACGCCTCGAACGGTGACATCTGCATTGCCGGTGTTTGTCACCTCCCCACCGAGGGTGGCCGTTGTCGAACCAAAGGCCGTCACATCAGACGTGGTGACCGTCGGGCTGTTCTCGCCATCCGTGGTGAATGATGCGCTGGCCCCGTAGCCAGTTCCCGCGCTGTTTGTCGCATAGGCCCTCACATAATACATCGTGCCGGCGTCCAAATCTGTGATCTGCACGGTGATTCCTGCTCCCGCTGCGTCGTCCGCCGCGTGTTGGCCGGCTATGGTCGGATTATCCGAGGTGCCCCAGCAGACTCCCTTTTCCGTGATCGACGCGCCACCGTCATCCGTGACAGTTCCCCAAGCCATGTTGTTGTCCGCGCCGGGATCGATACCGACAGTTGTCACATTCAGTGTCGGAACATTCAGCGTCGTGAAAGAGGTCTCAGTGCCATAAGTCATGCCCGCGCTGTTCTCCGCATAGGCTTTCACATAATAGGTTGTACCGATTTCCAGATTTGTCGCAATGTCATACGAAAAGGTTCCGGTTCCGAAATCACCGCCGGTTTCCTCCTGTTTGAAATCATTGACAGTCGGGCCTCCTGCCGTGTTCCAGCAGACCCCTCTTCTCGTGGCGTTCTCACCGCCGGTGGCCGTGATCTCACCGCCGAGCGTCGCGGTTGTGCCGGTGTAAGTGGACACCGCTGTGGTGGTCACTGAGGGAGGGCTTGCAGAGGCGGCAGTGGTGAATGACACCT
>JAOZRQ010000808.1 GCA_029940115.1 Desulfobacterales bacterium | reverse complement strand
GCTTCATTAAAATCCTGTTGAGCATCCTGCTGACTCCCCAGATAACCGAAAGCGAGAACAACTCCGTCCGGCTTGGGATCAAGTTTTTTGTAGAAATCATTATGAGACGCATAGTCAACGGCATCAAAAAATAGAGCCTGTGCGTTTACCCGATACCTGATTTTAATATCCCGAATCTTTTTCTCCAAAAGTGTCAAATTACGGGAAACCAGACAAATATCCGCATGTTCATGCTGGGCGAACTTTTTTGCAACAGCATAAGCACCCTCGGCGGATGTCGGCGGAATTGATTGAAAAAATTTTCAAACAGGCAAATGAGATGGGGGTGACAGAGGTCATCCCCTCGACAATGGGGGAGCCGCTACTTTTTGATCATTTTGAAAAGATCATTGGTCTGTGCATACACCACGGCATGACGATGAATCTTACCACCAACGGGACATTTCCACGTCTCGGTGCGAAGGCATGGGGAGAAAGAATTGCTCCCATCACGAGCGATGTCAAGATATCATGGAACGGAGCCAGCAAGGAGACGCAGGAGAAGATCATGATCGGCAGCAAATGGGAGAAACATCTGGAGTCGCTCGGACAGTTTATCCAAGTCCGCGATGATCATGCTCGGAACACGGGCTATTACTGTCGGATCACACTGCAAATCACGTTTTTGGAGACAAATCTCCATGAGCTTTCAGACATTGTCAGACTGGCCATTGACCTGGGAGCGGATCGTGTGAAGGGGCACCATGTATGGACCCATTCCAAAGAACTCAGGCCTTTGTCGTTGAGGCGTTCGCCTGAATCTGTTTCACGTTGGAACAAGGCGGTTGAAAACGTCAGACAGATCGCTGAAAGTCACACGCGGGCAAATGGAAAGCCGATTCTGCTGGATAACATGTATCCGCTTGATCCCGAACAACCGGAGGAATTGATTCCAGACGGTGAATGTCCATTTCTGGGAAAGGAGATATGGGTCAGCGCGGCGGGCCGTTTCAACCCCTGTTGCGCGCCGGATGGGCAACGGCTGACCTTGGGTGAATTCGGAAACCTGAACGATCAGTCATTGGCAAGCGTCTGGAATGGCCGCGCATACTTGGATCTGATGAAAAACTATTCAGCCCATCCTTTATGCAAAACCTGCAACATGAAACGAAAGCGAGAAGAAGATGAGTGTAAACTGGCGTGAAACAAGTGTCTCATCGGATGAGACGCACCATTTGTGGAGAAATGAGCCGCTTTATCCAGAACGCTTTGTCTCTGTTTTGAAATTCCATGCCCCGGGACTTGCGCCTGTGCTGGATGAAAGCGGCGCATATCATATCAATGTTGAGGGGGAGAGTCTCTATTCCCAACGACATTTCCGTACATTCGGATTTTATGAGGACAGGGCGGCCATAGACAGTGGAGACGACGGATGGTTTCACATCATCCCTGACGGAAAGCCGCTTTATCCCGAACAGTATGAGTGGTGCGGAAACTTCCAGGAAGATCGCTGTCCTGTGCGAGACAGTCATGGGAGATATTTTCATCTGAGCGGGCATGGAAAACCCGCTTATGAGAATCAGTGGCGATATGCAGGAGATTTCCGGGGCGGAACAGCCGTGGTGCAGAATGATGAGGGAATGCACTCCCACATTGATTCAGACGGGAAACTGATCCATGAGAAATGGTTCCCTGATCTTGATGTCTTTCATAAAGGGCTGGCAAGGGCTTTTGATGATCAGGGATGGTTCCATATTGATCGGAGCGGAAGGCCGGCCTATGAGGAGCGATTTCATCAGGTTGAGCCTTTTTACAACGGCCAAGCCAGGGCGGAGACGTCTGACGGAGCCTTATGGGTCATTGATGAACAGGGAAAAACCGTGGCCCAACTTCGTTCTCCTCGGCATGACCCGTTGCACATCGTGTCACGGGATATTGTCGCGTACTGGCGAACTTATGCGATTTACGCGGCAGTGCAGTTGAACATTTTTGATCTCCTGCCGGGCACAATTTCAGAAATCGCTGACAGAGGCAATCTTTCCGAGGAATCGGCCAAACGAATTTTGCGGGCTTTGTGTGAAAGACATTCGCTCTCCCATGTCGTCAGTCTGTTAATCACAGGAGCAAAAAAATGAGAAACAAAAGTTGTGTCATGGCAAAGAAACCCGGCTTTTTCCCGAACGGGCAGACTCCGCAACTGCAAGAAAAAGCCGGGTTTCTTTTCCCAATCATTTTTTTGTCCTGTACAC
>JAOZRQ010000301.1:5969-8313 GCA_029940115.1 Desulfobacterales bacterium | reverse complement strand
GTTTTGGGAGTGAGAGGAGTGAGACTGGAAGAGGCGATTGCGGAGGCGGTTTTGGGAGTAGGATAGAGACTGGAAGAGGCGATTGCTGAGGCGGTTTTGGGAGTGAGGATAGAGACTGGAAGAGGCGATTGCGGAGGCGGTTTTGGGAGTGAGGATAGAGACATTGCGGAGGCGGTTTTGGAGTGAGGATAGAGACTGGAAGAGGCGATTGCGGAGGCGGTTTTGGGAGTGAAAGGTGAGGATAGAGAAGTGAAAATTCATCTGGAAGTGATTCATGAAGGGGAGCATTGTATTCCCTGTGTATATATGGCAAAGATGGTGGAATCAGTGGCTCCGGATTATGACGGGATATTGCATTGGGAAAAGGTGGTCATAACGAAGAAGCCGGGTGCGTTGCGATTCGATGAACTCGCAAAGCACTTGGGCCGTCTTCCGCCTGTTCCCTCTGTTTTTATCAACGGAGAACTGATATTTGACATCACACCAAGAGAGGATGAACTAAAAACAGCCATTGAGCGAGTTATCGCGGGAGCGTGAAAATGGTCTCTGATAAGGAAGCCGTAAGATTTGTCTATCAGACCAAAGAGGTCTGTCCTCCGGAAATTCATTTTCAAATCCGGGAAGAGAGGCTTGAAGATATCCGGTTTGTGGGCGGCGGCTGTCCGGGAAACGCCCAGCTTGCAAGTCGGCTTTTGAAGGGGAAGCTGTTGAATGAGGCGATTGAAGTCTTGCAAAATATCCCCTGCCGCAACAATACCTCATGCCCGGATCAGCTGGCCCAAGCCCTGTTGGCAGCGGGCAAAGGGGAACTTGGGCCTGCACAATCCTTTCGGGTTCACACGGATGGAACGCCCATGAATCGCATCGCGCTGATCGGAGATATGGACGGACAGGTTGATCATCTGAAGAACCTTGTCCGTGAAATTCATGAGAAAGGGGCCGATGCCATTTGCTGCGTGGGAAATCTGACCGGAAATTCGGCAGGCAACAAGGAACTGATTCGTCTTGTGCAAAAGGAGAAGATGCTTGCTGTCCAAGGAGAACTTGACTGGCGATATGCAGAGGGAAAGGAACATGAGGATTTCCCGGCCCTCGGACAGAAAGAGAGAGACGCGCTGATTCGGCTGCCCCAGATATTATCTTTCCGACTCGGTATGAAAAGGGGGATGGCATTCTTTGGCCAATACCTTCAGGAATTTCCGGGCATTTCCGACTTTGACCCCTTTGTTCTCGAAATGAACATGGTGTGCAGGCTTTCAGATTTCCTGCAAAACGAAGCGGTATTTCCGGCCCTCAAGGCCATGACTCCCCAGTTTGACGCCCGGATCGTCATCTTCGGCGAGATGAGGAAGTGGGGGCACTGGCGGATCGGGGATGCTGACTTTATCAGTCTGGGCCCCGCCCACACAGATAAAGAAGGCATTGCTTGGGGGCTGTTGGAAGATAGTGCCAAAGGAATCCATTTTGAAGTGCTGAAAACGGAGGAATGACATGCCGAAAAAAGTGATGGTTGACGTGCTTCTGACCGATTTCAATCAGTGACTGGCCTGCGTCTATATGGCGGAATCGGTAAGGGTCTTACCGGATGAGATTCAGAAGATGATTGACGTAAAAGAATGGGACATGCGGACCCGGGAGGGGATTCAGCGATTCACCTCCCTCAAAGCCAGATCGCTTCCCAGTGTCGCGCTGGATGGAGATCTGGTCTATGAGGCCCTCATTCCAAGGCAGGAAGAACTCTGCGATGAAATCCGTCACAGATATCATGCAGACTGATCAACCGGATTGATGTTCATCTGGATAAAAGTCTTTGTCCAACGCGTCTTCCAAAGCGTATGGGCACGTCCGCGGAAACGCGGACTCGGAAATGCCTGTCTCGGCGGCGGCATGTTCCACAGCCTTTTTGTAGGCCTTCGGGATTTTCTGATCCATCTGATGTTTCAGGCTCGGAGTCATCTCCAACCGATATCTGCCACAGGATTCCTCAAATCGACGGGAGGAAAGCTCTGGGTGACACACCCACCTCCATCGCCTGCATTGGCCTCGGCCATCCCGTGTGATTCACAATTTGCACGGGTGGGGAGCTACAAACATGTCGGCCCCGGCCTCCATTCGGTGTTCCCATCATTGTTTGTGAGGGTTCAAACAAAAGGAGTGCAAAGATGGCGATGGTTGAGACCCTGTCATCCCAAGAGGCCATCTTTGTGCCTTCATCGTTGCATTGGGCTCGGCCATCCCGTGTGATTCACAATTTGTACGGGGAAGGCTGGGGAGCTACTTGCGAGTCCCTGAGATTCACGGATCTGTTCACGCACACACGACTCACAAAGCAAGCTTTGCACTC
>JAOZRQ010000301.1:3141-5869 GCA_029940115.1 Desulfobacterales bacterium | reverse complement strand
CGGACAATGCAAGCTTTGCACTCCGGACAATGCAAGCTTTGCACTCCGGACAATGCAAGCTTTGCACTCCGGACAATGTTGATGATTTCAACGGCTGACAGCGAAAGTACGCTGAAAACCGGTCTGGACAGTGACCAATCTGGTGGGGTTGGATTATCAATCCGAACTTGGGCGACAGAGGAGCGGGCATGGTTGTGTTCCCCAACCGTCTATGGGCAATGGCATCCGGCATGACAGAAAATAAGCAAGGCTATAACGCCCATTTGGCGGGCCTTCGTGGCATCATTCATAAGATACCATAACAGAAACAACTGACTACCGATGACAACTACACAGGAAATCGGCAATATCCTCAGGTGAAAGGATATGTTCCGCCGCGTCAAGTTTGATCGCCTCCCCGGGCATCCCGTGAACTATGGAACTTTCTTTGTCTTGGGCAATGGTCACAGCGCCTCTGTCCCTCATCTGCCCTAGTTCCGATGCCCCGTCTTTTCCCATGCCGGTAAGCAACACACCTACAGCCTGCTTTCCGAAGGCCTCTGCGACAGAGAAGAAAAGATGGGAGACAGAAGGCCGCAGACCGTTCACCGGAGAACTTTTTTGGAGCGTGATTTCGCCGGTGCCTGCAATTCCCATATGACACCCATCCGGTGCGAAATAAACATGACCCGCCGCCACGGCGTCTCCGTGCTTGGGAATATGAAGCTGGAGAGCAGTCTCCTTGCCCAGCCACTCCACCATCCCCTGAATAAACCTTGGGGCGATATGTTGCACAAGCAATATCGGTACCGGGAAATCGCCTGACAGACTTGACAGAATGGTTCGAATGACAGGCGGCCCGCCTGTGGACGCGCCGATTGCCACCACCTTCATATGGTGGGTTGCAGATCGGATATCCGCTTTCCGTTCCCCGACCGCCCGGGAACGATTGATGACATCCCGGACAGCATCGGAGACAAGCTTCGGTGCCGTACCAGGAGGGGGTTTCGGAACCTGATGTCGCCTTGCAGACGGAAACCGTCTGATGACCTTGACCTCAGACATCAGCTTGATGGTCTGGATGATTTTCGCCGCCATGCGGTCAGATTCCGGATGTCCAGGTCCCCTAGGCTTTTCCAACGCCGCCAATGCGCCTGCCTTGATGGCTCGGAATGTGTTGGTCACCTGTTCCGGAATCACCGTGCTGCTGATGACAACAATGGGCACAGGGTGGCATTCCATGATCCGCCGGGTGGCCTCATAACCATCCATCCGGGGCATCTGAATATCCATGGTGACAACATCGGGATGTATTCTCTGAACCAGCTCGACGGCTTCATCTCCGTCTCTGGCGACCCCTGCCACTTCAAGGGATTCGTCTGTACTGACAATATGTCGGATGTATTCCCGAATCGTGGGCGAATCATCCACAATGAGGACTCTTATCATAAAAATACCTTGTAAGTGATGCTTGATGTTTCTGGTTCTAACGGATTTTGTGGTCTGAGACGGTTTTTTCAACGCGGAGAAGTCCGAATCCCTGCGATCCTCCGCGTCCTCCGCCTTCTTCCAGCCGGCCGGGAGGCGGGGTCCGAGTCTCTGCGGTCCTCCGCGTCCTCTGCGTTCAAAGACAGCCTCCGACCACAAAAAGCGTTAGAACCAGTGATGTTTGATGCGTGGAACATGATCAAGCATCAAGCATCTCATTTCAGTAAAACGCAGAATGTCCGGTTTCTTCCTTCGTTCTTGGCCCGGTACATGCATTCATCAGCTGCCTCTATCAGCGATTCCATGGTCAACTCCCGATTCTCCTCAGAAGGGGAGACAGATGCCACTCCAAAACTGGCGGTTATGCTTATGGATTCGTCTCCCGCAGGGACAGGTGTTCTTGAAATGAGAAGCCGATACCTCTCGGCCGCCCTGTGTGCCCCGTCCATATCCGTCTCAGGCAGAACAATGAGAAATTCCTCGCCACCGTACCTGACCAGCCAGTCAACCTCATCCCGGATGCATTGCCTGATGCTCCGGGCAAATTTTTCCAGCACCCGATCTCCGGCTTGGTGGCCGTGAGTGTCATTGACATTTTTGAAGTGATCAATGTCACAGATGACAATGGAGATCGGGTGATCGTATCTCAACGAGCGTTTGACGGCCGCGGGCAGATGGTCGTTCAGATATCTGCGGTTATATGCCTTGGTCAGGGGATCGGTGATGGAGAGGCGGGCGATCTCCTCATTACGTTTCCGCAGAGAATATTCAAGCTTTATGATCCGCTTGGCGGTGTTCAGCCGGGCAGAGAGCTCGGCTTCGTCCACCGGCTTGATCAGGTAGTCATCGGCACCGGCCTCCAATCCTGCGATGATGTCGTTTTTCGAGTCTTTGGCTGTGAGAAGGATAATGTAAACATATCCTGGAAACTCTTGGCCTCTCACAGCCTGACAGAATTTGAAACCATCCATTTCAGGCATGACCCAGTCTGTGATGACAATGGGAAAAAACCGCTTTTGGAGCAAGGCAAGTCCCTCTTTCCCATCGCGGGCCACCGCAATCTGGTATCCTTGTTCCTGAAGGATGAACTGCAATCGCAATGCCTGTGTCGGGCTGTCTTCGACAATCAGAATACTGATAGGTTCATTGTTCATTGTTCATTGAAAACTGGAAATTCAGAGTTTCAAGTTTCAAGCAATCTTCAAGCATCAAGCATCAATCCTCAAGCATCAAGCATCAATCCTCAAGCATCAAGCATCAA
>JAOZRQ010000301.1:0-3041 GCA_029940115.1 Desulfobacterales bacterium | reverse complement strand
CCTCAAGCATCAATCCTCAATCCTCAAGCATCAATCCTCAAGCATCAAGCATCAATCCTCAAGCATCAAGCATCAATCCTCAAGCATCAAGCATCAAATCAGTCTGGCGATGATTTTCAGAAGATTGCTCTGGTCAAAATCGCTTTTCACAATGTAGGCATTTGCGCCCACATCAATGCCGCGTTCCTTGTCCTCCCGGGAATCCAAGCTTGTCACCAGTATCACCGGTGTTTCCGAAAGGTTTTCGTTGCCCCGGATGCTTTGAGTCAGTTCAAAGCCGTTCATTCTCGGCATTTCCACATCCGAAACCACCACGTCAGCCGGTTCGGCTTTCAGCATGGTGTATGCGTCCCGCCCATCAACCGCGGTTCGGACAGAATAACCGGCCGCTTCCAGAATATTCTTTATCAACATTCTGGAGGTGATGGAATCCTCCGCAATCAAGACAGATTTTGGATGCCCCGCTTCCCTCTGTTCTCCCGAGGAAGGGTCGCCTTCTGCCGGCAATGCCCTGATATCCCCTCTGAGAGGCGATTTCAGCAGATCATGAACATTCAGGATGGGGACCACCTTGCCAGTTCCGAGAATCGTCGCGCCCGCAATGTTGGGCACTCTGCTGAGTTGCCTGCCGAGACTTTTGACCAGCACCTCCTGCTCACAGATGATTTTGGCCACCCTGAAGGCCACCCGCTTCTGACCGGTTCCGAGCACCATCACCGTCAGGAAATCCGGATTCGGATCCGGATTTCGAACATCCAACCTCAGAATTTCCGCGAGATCCGCCAAGGGGAGAACTGCACCGTCCAAAGGGACAGTCGCTCTGTTCTCAACGGTTTTGACCTCATCCCATCTGATTTTCAAGACGCGCTCCACATGAGAGACCGGCACAATGAAAATCTCCTCCCCAGCCTGTGCAAGAACACCTCTGAATGTGGCCAAGGTGACTGGCAACTGTATCCTGAAGGAGGACCCTTTCCCAGATGCCGTCTCTATATACAAAAGTCCGCCAAGATTTTCAACCTTTTCCTGAACAATGGCAAGACCCAAGCCCCTGCCTGAGATTTCGGTGATGATGGGGCTTGATGAGATTCCAGATTGGAAGATGAGCGGCAATGCGTCCTGTTCATTGATCTGTGAAGCTTTTTTTTCAGACAGGATGCCGGCTTGAACCGCTTTTCTCTTGATCCGGCCAACATCAACTCCCCTGCCGTCATCTGAGAAGAGGATTTCAACCTTGCTGCTTTCGGTCTGGGCGATGGCCAACTTTATGGTGCCGTGACTCGGTTTTCCGGATTTCATCCGGACTTCGGGTTCTTCCAACCCGTGATCAACCGCGTTTCGCAACAGGTGGATCAGCGGATCCTTCATCTCCTCAAGGATCCGCCGGTCAATCTCAATGTCACCGCCTTCAAGGAAAAGCTCCGCCTCCTTGCCCTGATCCCTTGCCAGATCTCGGACCATTCTCGGCAATATGTTGAAAAGGGTTGAAAAGGGGAGCATCATCACCTTTTTCATGTCATCCAGCAAGTCGTCAAGCATCCGGGAAAGGATCCGCTGATCGCCCTCCACCGCCTTTGTCAGATGTCTGATCTCCCTGCCGAAGGATCGGATGTGGTCCTGGTTCCAGCCGAGAAATGTCATCAATCCGCTCAGAGACGAGATGGAAACAGGTACCTGAGACACATTTCCCGAATTTGGGCCATTGAGCTCACCATCTTCATGTTCCAAGCTTTGGTTTGACAATTGATTGCGCAACAACCGATATTCCGATTCAATCCGTGCCCATTTCTTTTTCCAATCCTCATAAGAATTCAGCAATTCCCGAAGATTCAGCAAGCGTTGACTCCATACCAGCTTCAGCGAGGTGAGTTCCTCGGCCTCCAGCAGAAGCACATCCAGCTTGGCGGTGGATATCCTTATGGTCTCTGAAATCAAAGGTTTGCCTTGGGCACATGAGGAGACTGGCCCGGGATCCCTTGCAAGGGGCCTTTGCTCATCCTTTCTCGGCAGATTTTTTTCCCCCGGTTCCCACTTCTCGTCCTGTTCGACAATTTTTGAGTCATTCTCACCAATGCCTGAGGGTTCATCTTCGTCCGTCGCATCCACTCGTCTTTTTTCCTGATTTTCACTCTCGGACCGTTGGTCGTCCTCCTCTTCAGGCTTATCTTCTTCAGCCCCCGATTCCAAAATTTCATCAAGCGAGCAGACAAGGCTCTGGATATCTTCTTTGTTTCGGGGGGATTCTTCCTTCATGAAACGCTCAACAGCCTTCACAGAATCGTGAAGGGTGTCAAAGACTTCAGGCGTCAGCAGTTCCCCGCCTCGTTTCAAGTCAGCAAAGATTCCTTCAATGGACTGGCACAGCGTCTCAATCTCCATGAGGTTGACCGCGCGGGCAGCCCCTTTCAGACTATGGGCCTCCCGAAAGGCCACTTCGAGAATGGGTGCCTGCTCCTCCGGGGATGGGGTCTTCTCAAGCTCCAGCAAGCCGGATGAAAGGCTTTCCAGACGTTCTTCAGCCTCCATTCTGAACGTCTCACGGAGTCTTTCCAATAGTTCTTCCTCGTTCATGATCGCCTCGTCTTTGATGCTTGATGCTTGATGTTCGATGTTTGATGTCATTTTGTTCTTTTTATGAACGCGTTGAGTTTCGGGCCTAGTTCGTCAATTATCTTCTTATAATCGGCGGTCTCTTCGGGGGAAATCAGCTCCCGCCGGATGCCTTTGCGTAACCATGCCTTGGTTTCCTCAAGAGACCCTCGAGAGTAATAGTAAAACCTTTTCTTGTCCGCCCCGCTGTATCTTCCATATCCTTCGGCAAGATTCGCGGCAATACTGTCCGAGGAGCGGATAATCTGATAACCTATCGTCCTCTGAGCCTTAACTGTCCACTTGTCAAAAGCATACCAGATCATATCCGACAAATCTTCCGACAGCCTGTACACATCCAACTCATAAATTTCTTTCATCTCACAGGCCCTCCTTCCCAGCATCAAACATCCAGCATCCAGCATCAAACATCCAGCATCAAACATCCAGCA
>JAOZRQ010000807.1 GCA_029940115.1 Desulfobacterales bacterium | reverse complement strand
GTAGCAAACGCATCCGAACAAACTCACAAACTCACAAACTTGATTTACATGGGAGAATATGCAAGATGACAGAGAGAACATCTTATCTCAAAGGAAAACACATCCTCGCGGTGGATGATGAAGCGGACATTCTGGAGACGATTGAGGATATCCTGGATGACTCGCAGATCGATTGGGCAGGTGACTATGAAAGCGCATCTGAGAAGATCGGAAAGAACCGGTATGATTTGGCAATTCTGGACATTATGGGAGTCAATGGGCTTCAACTGCTCGAAGAGGCGACCGAGCGGAATATTCCGGCGGTCATGCTCACGGCCCATGCCATCAACGAGGAGACCCTCATGGACTCAATCCGCAGAGGCGCGATATCCTATCTCCCCAAGGAGAAGCTTGCTGATCTGGATGAACTTCTGGAGGACCTTTTCGGAGCTTATGAACGGGGAGAGCCACCGTGGAAATGCCTCTTCGACAAGCTCGGAGATTATTTTGACGAACGCTTCGGCCCGGACTGGAAGGAGAAGGAGAAAGCCTTTTGGTCCGACTTCAGCCGCACCTACCAGATCAGCAAAGGCATCCGCCAGCGTCTGATGAAAGATCAAAGACTCCGGGGAATGGGGGTTTGATGCTTGGACCAATGTTAGTCCGTCTAAATCAGCCAATTTCACTTGGCCGCCTCTTGGCCCGCCTTGTTTTCCCCAAATCCTGTCAGGACAGGCGTTTGGGGCGACATTGCCGAGTCCGGAAGTCAGGCAGGAAACATGGCTGAAAACTGGCGTTTTTAGATGCCCTAGACCAATGTAGAACGATTTTGCAAATCGTTTGGACCAACGTAGAACGATTTTGCAAATCGTTCCGCTTGGACCAACGTAGAACGATTTTTCAAATCGTTTCGCAAATCGTCCTGCTATTTGGACCAACATAAAACATTCCCAAACGATTTGGAAAATCGTTTTACATTGGCGGATTTCCCAAACGATTTGGAAAATCATTTTACATTGGCGGATTTCCCAAACGATTTGGAAAATCGTTTTACATTGATGAAATTAGGAGGCATGATGATACCTGATGAATCCATCCTTGAAAAAAGTGAGGAGATGGTCGCCCTTGCCGAAAAATTCGGTGCCAACAATATCCGTTTTTTCGGTGAGGTGGTGGGCGGAGACCCGCGGCCGGGTTGCGGGGTTGACATTATCGTTGACGTGGAGAGAGGCGAGGTGTCGGTGGAGGATATCGACATCTTGAAATCGAAGTTCAAAAAATTGCTGGGACGAGAGGTCGGATTAAGGACACCAGACATGTTTCTGCCGCCTATCTATAGAATCATATCTGATGAGGAGGTGGTTCATCTGGACGTGTTGTTAAACCGGAGTACAGATCATCTCAAGGAAACGCCCATTGATCCGATTGTCATTGAGAAGCGCCTTGAATTGCTGGCGATTGCCAAAAGGTATGGGCTGGTGAACCTCCGGTTGGCCGGAGAGATCGTGAGAAAATCCCATCAGCCCGATTGCACCATTCAGGTATTGGCCGATATTGAACGAAGCCGCTTTGTGGATCAGCTTCGGATATACGGCCTTGAGTTGCGGATGGGAAAAATTTTGGGACGCATGGTCACGATACTCATCCCGGACATGATGGTGCCACCGCTTACCCGGGAGTGTCTCAGGGAGGCGATTGTCTTGTAGGCCAAAAAAAATCTGATTATAACGGATTTAGGGGAGCCCTGTGAACGTGCCCGCAAACTTGAGCTTGAACTTATACTTGAACTTGAACTTATACTTGAACTTGAACTTGCCCACAAATGAACATTCAAGTTCACGTTTAAGTTCACGTTCACGTGCACGTGCACGTGCACGTTCAGGTTCACGGGCACGTTCACGGGCAGGCGGCCTCCCCGAAAAGCGTTATAATCAGTAAACTTCTGTGTACAGGACAAAAAAAATGATTGAGGAAAGAAACCCGGCTTTTTCTCGCAGTTGGGGATTCCGCCTGTTTGGGAAAAAGCCGGGTTTCTCGCCTTCGCGACTTTTTGTCCTGTACACAGAAAAAACTTGGTTTATAGAGCTTTCAACAAAAAGACTGTCCGGAGGGCGTATTTATAAGTTGGGGGAGTCCCAAGACAGTCTGGAAACTCATTTTGGAATGGATACTCAGCCGTCCCTGCGGGACTGGACAAATTGTGCATGCCGACCCCGGCAATGAATTGCCGGGCTATTTTCACAAGTCCCTCCGGGACAATTC
>JAOZRQ010000806.1 GCA_029940115.1 Desulfobacterales bacterium | reverse complement strand
ACCGAAACCGAAGCTCAGGCCCTTGCCGGTATTTGAAGGACATATGCCTCATGAGTGGAAGGAGGCGATTTACCATGGATCTGAGTGACTATGTTTTCTTTGATTCCTCGGCGATGCGTCGCGGAATCGAAGCCTCGGAATCGAAGCCTCGGAATCAATTCCGAGGCTGAAAGCTCAAGCAGGCTAAAGCCAGGTACCGTGACAGTGCGCTTCAGCGTACTTTCGCTTTCAGCGTTCGACTGAGCTCACGCCGAAGTCCGGGGGATTGATCCCCCGGCGATGCGGGCCGAAATCAAAGCCTCGGAATCGAAGCCTCGGAATCAATTCCGAGGCTGAAAGCGCAAGCAGGCTGAAGCCAACTGTCGAGACAGTGCGCTTCAGACGACCCGAAAGGAGAATCTGAAATGTTGACCCCCCGATATTTTGTTGAAGCGAATCTTTACCAGAATGAGGAGGTTCCAACACAACTGTGATTTTCAACTTTGCATGCATCGAGAGAAAAAAATGCTTAAACATATTGAAATAAAAGGTTTCAAATCGATCAAGAACCAGCACCTGAAATTTGGCCGAATAAATGTGTTCATCGGCGCAAACGGGGCCGGCAAGTCGAATCTTGTCTCATTTTTCAAGATGATCCGTTTCATGATCTCAGGGCGGTTGCAGCTCCATGTCGGACAGGCCGGCGGCGCGGACACGCTTCTTTTTTATGGTTCCCGGACGACGCCGCAAATTGAGGGCAGACTCGTGTTTGACACAGATGCCGGAACAGCCGACTATCATATATGCCTGACCTGCGCGGCCCGGGACACGCTGATTTTTTCAGATGAGCGGCTCTCCCTGTCGAAAGGGGAGACAGAGACGTTCGACACCCATTTTGGCAGGGGCCACAAAGAATCCGCTCTCACAGAACTTCCCGATCAGACGGATGACATTGTTCCGAATGTCATGAACCAGTGGCGATGGTTCCAATTTCATGACACTTCGGAAACAGCGAGAATCAAGCAATTCGGTTACATCGAGGACAACCGCCATTTGAGAGGCGACGCCGGAAACTTGGCCGCGTTCCTCCATATGCTCAGGGAAACCAGCCGCCCCCATTATCGGCGCATTGTGTCAACGATCCGGCAGATGATCCCGTTTTTTGACGACTTTGTCCTGGAAAGAGGAAGGCTGAACGAAAATCAGATCATGCTGGACTGGCGGGAGAGAGACTCGGATCTGATTTTCGGCCCCCACCAGTTGTCAGACGGTTCACTGCGCCTCATGGCCCTGGTCACACTGCTCTTTCATCCCGAGGCGGACATGCCTGGGATGATCCTTATTGATGAGCCGGAACTGGGACTGCATCCCCACGCCGTGGACACGCTGGCATCCCTGATAAGATACGCCTCAGATCACAGCCAGATTATGGTTGCCACCCAGTCGGCGGAACTTGTGGACTATTTTGAGCCGCATGAGATCATTGTAGCGGAACGTCCCGAAAAGGAAACCCTTTTCAGACGACTTGAACCTGAGAAGCTTGAACCATGGCTGGAAGAATACACCATGTCCGATCTTTGGAGAAAAAATGTTCTTGGAGGGACGCCATGACAATGATAAGACTCAACATGATTGTCGAAGGCAAGACTGAGGAGCTTTTTGTCAAGAGAATGCTGACGGAACATCTCGCTTGCACTGGCGTATATGTCTCGGTGCGACGAGTTCAGACCGGGAGGAAGGCCGGGCGCATCTACCGTGGCGGAATGACAAACTATCTGAAGGCCAAAAATGATATCCGGCGTTGGATGAATGAGGATAAAGACAGGAACGCACGATTCTCGACCATGTTTGATTTGTACGGATTGCCCAAAGACTTCCCCGGGTTTGACGAATCCGGAAAGTTCCCGGATCCGTATCTGAGGATAAATATTTTGGAGAAGGCTTTCGGAGACGACATTCAGGATATCCGTTTTGTCCCTTACATTCAACTTCATGAATATGAGTCCCTGATCCTTACAGACCCTGACAAATTTGAAACCATATTCATCGGTCGCAGTCAGCAAATTGCGAACCTCAGAAAAATGACAGAAAAACTTTCCTCACCGGAACTGATTGACGATGGCCCGGAGACATCCCCATCAAAACGGATCATCAGACAGATACCGGAATATGAGACGCTGAAGTCAACCGCCGGACCTCTTATTGCTCAGAAAATTGGTCTTGTGAAGATTCGGCGGAAATGTCCCCATTTCAATCAATGGTTCAGC
>JAOZRQ010000805.1 GCA_029940115.1 Desulfobacterales bacterium | reverse complement strand
GTTTGTTGATCATCAGTTTTGCATCGTACCAGGGAACGAAGACCAGCCCGGGGCGGCAGACATCGCTCACCCTCGCCTCAAAGGTCATCTTGTCCCGCCGGGTCTCCAGCAGCACCTTGTCCCCGTTGTTGATCCCCATCTTCTTTGCGTCCTGGTCGTTGATCTCCACATACGCGTAGGAGAAGGAACGATTCAGTTCGGGAACCTTCATGGTCATGGTTCCGGTATGCCAATGGTCAATGACCCGGCCCGTGGTGAGCACAAAGGGATATTCGGCATCCGGCTCCTCTGCCGCGCCTTTGTATGGGCGGAACCATATCACAGCCCGGCCGTCCGGCTTTCCGTAAAAATGATACTTGCCAGGATGATCTTCGGGAATGTTCGGATCCTTGCCCCGGACATATCGGATCTTTGTTCCGGGATGATCCTCGGTGGGGCAGGGCCACAGGATCCCCGACTCCTTGTGCAGCCGCTCCCGGGTGATGCCCCAGAAGTTGTAAGGCGTGGGCCGCGCAACCCGGCGCCATTCATCCCATACATCAGCGGAATTTTTGAATGGAACCAGTTTCGGATCCACGCCGATCCGCTTGGCCAGGTCCACCAAGATGTTCACCGACGGCCTGCACTGCCCCGGCGGCTCAATGGCCTTGGATATCAGGGAATACCGCCTTTCGGAACAGCCGAACACGCCCTCCCGCTCACACCAGAACGCAGGGGGCAGGACCACGTCCGCGTATTTCATGGTCTCCGCATCACTGAACGCTTCGATGAGGCAGATGAAATTGTCCTTCCGGGCCATCGCCTTGGTGTATTTGTTGACATTGGGCAGGGAGTGGGCCGGATTGGTGGTCAGCAGGAGCAATGCCTTGATCTTTCCCTCTCCCAACGCGGTGAACATGGCGATGGTGTGGTAGCCCGGCTTGGGATTGATCGAGTCCTTTGGAATTCCCCACAGTTCCTCCATCTCATTCCGGTGTTCCTGCTTCTTGATCAGACGGCCCGCAGGCAGCATATGCGACAGCCCGCCGGTATCCCGCACCCCACCGCAGGCGTTCGGCTGGCCCGTCAGAGAGAAAGGGGTCGCGCCCGGCTTTCCGATGTGCCCGGTCAGAAGATGCAGGTTGCTGGTCAGATTGTTCGCCCATACACCTCGGATACGCTGGTTCAGCCCCATGCACCACATGGACATGGTCGCGGAAGATTCGGCAAAGATCTTTGCGATCTTCACGATGGTCTCAGCCGGCACGCCGGACAGTTTCTCCACCTTTTCCGGCGTGTAGTCCTCCAGAAATTTCTTGTACCCTTCAAAGTCGCTCTTGCTCTTGTCATTGCCCATGAAGGTGACGTATTTGGAATGGAAGCGATAGTCATCCAGTTCCTCCTTTATGATCACATACGCCATGCTGTTCAGGATGGCCAGGTCCGTGCCGGGCCTGAAACTGACATGGACATCGGCAATCCGGGCGGTGTTGGTCTTGCGCGGGTCAACCACGATCACCTTGACATTCGGATTGGCTCCCTTCCGGGCAGCGATGCTTTTGAACAGCACCGGATGGCACTCGGAGGTGTTGGTCCCGATGAGGAAGAAGCAGGTGGCATTTTCGATGTCATCAAAGGATCCGCAGGGCTCATCCTTGCCAAAGGTGGTCACATAGCCGCCCACGGCCGAGGCCATGCACAACCGGGGATTCCCATCCACATTGTTGCTTTTGAGTCCGCCCTTGAAAATCTTGCTGGCGAGATAGGTCTCCTCTGTCAATGCCTGGCCGGACCCGTAATAGGCCACAGATTCGGGTCCGTGCGTCTCAATGGCCTCCCTGAATTTGGAGGCGGTCAGGTCAAGGGCCTCGTCCCAGGTCGCGGGAACCAGCTTGCCGTTCTTGCGGATCAGCGGCTCGGTGACCCGCTCCTTGGCATAGATGATCGGCGTCATCAGCGCGCCTTTCAGGCAGAGGAACCCTTGGTTGTGATTGTTCGGGTCCCCCTTGACCGTGATCACCTTTCCATCCTTCACACCGACCATCACCCCGCAACCCGTGCCGCAAAACCGGCACACGCCTTTGACCCACTGATCCACCTTCTGGCTCTTTGCCTCGGCAGGAGAAAACTGCCCGCCGACCGCCATCATCGCAGACGTGGCTGCTGTAGATTTGAGAAATTCTCGTCTGGTAATGTCCATGGTCCATAGCTCCTTTCGGAAAATAGAAACTCAGCAGATTGCAGGGTGGGGTTCCACCAATTTCAAA
>JAOZRQ010000804.1 GCA_029940115.1 Desulfobacterales bacterium | reverse complement strand
GGCGTAAGCGGAATTTCATCAAACCAGACCCCTGTGGCATCATAAAGCGCGGCTGTAATGGCCGGGGCTATGGGAATAAATGGCAACTCACCCATCCCGCGCACCCCCCATGATCCCAGTGGATCGGGAATCTCCAGAATAACAGATTTCACCTGTCCGGGAATATCCTGAATCCCAGGAATAAGATATTCACTCAGGCGAGGGTTCAGGATATGCCCCGCGTTCACCTGCAAATCTTCAGTCATTGCATATCCGCAGGCCTGGACCACCGCGCCCTGGATCTGTCCCTCAACCGAATCCGGGTTGACGGCCTTGCCCACATCATTGGCGCAGACCACACATTTAACATATATGTGTCCTGTCTCAATGTCAACCGAAATATCAACAGACTCTGCCACATACCCATAAGTCAGAACTGGAAAGCATTTACCCGTTTCCGGGTCTGACGGCTCTGTTCGGGGAGGATTGTAACAGAAATGACCCTTTGCCGGTCGTTTTTTGTCATCCCAAGCTGCCAAGGCCTTCTGAGCTGCGCCGTGTATGGCGTTGCCGCTCATCCATGTCAGTCGGGAAGCCGCTGCGGGGCCCGAATCGTCACATGGGGCCGTATCTGACACGATCAGTTCTGTTTGTTCAAAAGGAATCTCAAGGGCCTGGGCGGTCATTTGCCTGAAAACGGTATGGGCCCCCTGCCCCACATCGGCCCCTGCATGATACAGCACTGCCCGCTCAATTTCATCCGCGCCATGTAGCTCAATGGTCGCTTTGCACTGTTCGGGAAAACCGAAACCAAAAGCAATGCTCTTGAAGCCGCAGGCAAAGCCGCGTCCGTGACGGATGGCCTCAGGGTCCGGGGGCAGGGATCGCATACTGCTGAACAGGGGACTTTCTGTACGGACGCGCGGGTCATGCCATCCGGCTTCATCCGCACATTTCTCAATGACTTGAGGCAGACTGACCCCTTTGGGCATTAGGGTCTGAGTGATGAACTCGCTCCCTTCACGCAGCACATTTTTCAGCCGTATTTCCACGGGATCAATGTCGAGCGTAGCGGCCAGTTTGTTCATCTGGTTTTCGGCCGCAAACGCGGCTTGGGGCGTTCCGAACCCGCGGCACGCGCCTCCGGGGACATTGTTGGTGTAAACCGCATAACTGTCTATACGGGCATGGGGGATTTGGTATGGTCCGGCAACACCTATATGGATAAAGCGCGCCACTTCATTGCTGGCGCAGTTGTAAGCCCCCGCGTCAAGGTGAACTTCGGCTTCGACAGCCGTTATCCTCCCCTCTTTTGTCGCGCCCCATCGGGTCTTTATTGAAACCGGGTGACGCTTGGGGTGTCCGATAATGCTTTCTGCACGCGTCCAGGTAGCGTGGATAGGACGGGTCTCTCCCTGTTCGTTCAGACGCCAAGCCGCCAAGGCCATCACAATCTGAAGAGACATATCTTCCCGTCCTCCGAAGGCCCCGCCGATGGCCGGATAGATGATGCGAACTTTATCGAGCGGCAGATTCAAAGCATGGGCCACCTGTCTCTGATCTTCATGGGGCCATTGTCCTGCAATTTGGACTGTAACCCGGCCTTCTTCATCCACATAACTCAGCGCGGCCTCGGGCTGGAGATAGGCATGTTCCTGATAAGGCAGCTCATAAGTCCCTTGGATGATCACATCCGCATCGGCCCAGCCGGTTTCCATGTCTCCCTTGCGAATTTTATATACATCGAGGATATTGGTCCCATGATCCGGATGCAGAAGAATCTCATCCTTCATGGCTGTTGCCACATCTGAAACAATGGGGAGGTTTTCCCATTTGATCTGAACACGGTCACGGGCTTCAGCAGCTGATTCTTCATTTTCCGCAACAATGACAGCGACCTGATCTCCCTCCCAGCGGCTCACATCACTATTGGGCTTGTCGCTGCCCAGACCGACCAGGACAGGCTGATCTCGTATCACCTCGCCATATTCGTTGACAGGCACGTCTTTTGCCGTAAAGATGGCGACCAGACCCGGGACGAACTGGGCCGCGCTCAGGTCCATGGCCTTCATCCGGGCATGGGGACGATTGCTGAACAGAATTTTGGCGTGCAACATGTTTTCACGCCTCAGATCCCCGGGATACAGGGCAACGCCGGTCACCTTGGCAGGCGCGTCTGTGCGGCAAACAGAATTGCCGATGATCATGTGATTGGCTCCTATGTAAATCAATTATCTTTTACAATGTTCCAGTGATTGGTTTCTGCCGTC
>JAOZRQ010000803.1 GCA_029940115.1 Desulfobacterales bacterium | reverse complement strand
CTTAACATGTTGGCGCAAGATTTCAAATTCCCTGAAGAATTAAAGAAGGACCATGAGAAGATTCAATAAAGATTTTAATGCCCCGCCCGATGCGTTGCAACGAGGATTTGAAGAAAAGAAAGAAAACTTGCTGGAAAGGAAAGCTGAACATTACTTTGAGAGTCGTATTTATAACACTGCCGCAAAGCCGGAACTCAAACCGCTGTATCATGGGAAATGCGCTTATTGTGAGAGTATGATGAGCGATGATGCGTTTACGGTGGAACATTATCGTCCCAAAAGGGGAAGCCACAGCTATTATTGGCTGGGCTATGAGTGGAGCAACTTGTTGCCTGTTTGCAAAAAGTGTAACCACGCGAAAGGCGATAGATTTCCCGTGGGGGTTCCTTCACGGGTTTTGCCAGATTCCGATAAAAAAGGCAGGGTGAAAAATCCCCAGCTACTCCCAAACGGGGATTTGGATATTGACGCAATGAAAGCCGATCATCCATATTTGCTCGGTGAAAAGCCGTATTTGCTTCATCCTGAAATTGATGAACCTGAAGAGTTTTTATATGTTAAGCGTACTGGCGAGCTAGCGTCTAAAATTGAAAAGGAGGTAAATGAATACCATTATAAAAGGGCTGATAAGACAATTAATCTGACTCATCTGAACAGAGAGATTTTAATATGGAAAAGAAGGAATATTATCGAATCTTGTGAGAATTTACTCAGAAATCAAACCGTCAGGTTTTTAAAGGAAAAAGACCATCAGCATAATTTGCCTTCGAGTATAAGACTGGCTTTTTTCGTAGTATTTGAAATCATTGAAAATCAATTCAAAGACGATCAGGAATATACGCTCACAGGTTGGTGTATATGGACAAATATCAAAGAAACACTCTTTAAGACAATCTGTGAAAATAATCAGGAGATTGAACAAATGTTAGACTATGCCTTGAATTTATACATAGAATCAAAATGTTAAAACTCAATCTGAAAAACACCTGTTTCAAACACTTTAACATTACAAAGGGACTGATTATAATGGATTTGGGGAAGCTCCAGACAAGCCCCTACAGGGCGTTGCATGCCTCCCCTAAATCCGTTGTAATCAGCAAAAGGAGCATCATCATGTCTGAAAAAAAATTTCATGTGGCCGTGGCCGGCGCGACAGGCGCTGTGGGAAATCAGATGATCGCGTGTCTCGAAGAGAGAAATTTCCCGACAAAGACCGTCAAATTCCTCGCGTCCAGCCGCTCTGTGGGCCGCGAGCTTCGCTTCAGAGGGGATCGGATCCCTGTGGAAGAGTTGAGGGAGGATTCCTTCAAAGGGGTGGATATCGCGATATTTTCGGCAGGCGGAGGCCCCAGCCAAGAATTTGCACCGTGCGCGGCAAGTGACGGATGTGTCGTGGTTGACAATTCCAGCACTTGGCGGATGGATCCGGACGTCCCCTTGGTGGTTCCAGAGGTGAACCCCCACGCCATCGCGGGTCACACAAAGAAGGGGATCATCGCGAACCCGAACTGCTCCACCATCCAGATGGTCCTTCCCTTGAAGCCGATTCATGACAAATGCGGCATCCGGCGGATCGTGGTCTCCACCTATCAGGCGGTCTCCGGGACAGGAAAGAAGGCGATTGACGAGCTGTTCGACCAGACCCGGGCCATGATCAACTTCCTCGATTATGACATCAGTGTCTATCCGCATCGGATCGCGTTTAATTGTCTGCCGCATATTGACAAGTTTCTGGAGAATGGCTACACTAAGGAGGAGATGAAGATGGTGGACGAGACTCGAAAGATCCTGGAAGACGACACCATCGGCATCACAGCGACCACCGTCCGAGTGCCGGTCTTCCATGGACATTCAGAATCGGTCAATATTGAGACAAAGGATCATGTCTCAGTGGAAGAGGTGAGATCGTTGCTCCAGAACTTTCCCGGTGTCCAAGTCATGGATGACCCGGCAAACAATCGCTATCCGCTTGCCACAGACGCGGCAGGTCAGGATACGACCTTGGTGGGCCGCATCCGGGAGGACAAGTCGGTTCCAAACGGCATCAATATGTGGATTGTCGCGGACAACATCCGGAAAGGTGCCGCAACCAACGCGGTTCAGATTGCGGAGATTTTGGCAAAGGAATATTTGTGAAGCGAGAGGTGAGAAGTGGGAAGGGAGGCATTGATCATCGTTTCGGCCACCCTGCTCCCGCCGGCCACCCTGCTCCCGCCGGATTGCCAAATCCGGCGGGCGGCCTGGATTTGGCA
>JAOZRQ010000300.1 GCA_029940115.1 Desulfobacterales bacterium | reverse complement strand
GTCGAAGGACGCTCCCTGAGCTTGTCGAAGGACGCTCCCTGAGCTTGTCGAAGGACGCTCCCTGAGCTTGTCGAAGGACGCTCCCTGAGCTTGTCGAAGGAGCTTGTCGAAGGACGCTTTCATGAATGTGACTCGAAGAGAGTTCGCTCAGGTCACCGGTGCGGCTGTCGCAGGGCTTGCCTTGAGCAGCTGCACCGCGGCCATTGGCGAGGACGCTTCCGCAATCAAGTCCCACGCCGAGGACCTGAAAATCAAGGGTGCCAAGGAGACCACCACCATCTGTTGCTACTGCGCGGTGGGATGCGGCGCAATCGTGCATACCAGCGAGAAGACCGGCCGCGTCGTGAACATCGAGGGAGATCCGGATCATGTGATCAATCAGGGCGCGCTCTGCTCAAAGGGCGCGTCCCTGAAACAGCTGGCCGAAACAGAGAATCGGCTCACCGAGCCGATGTACCGCGCGGCCAACGCCACCGAATGGAAGAAGGTGTCATGGGAGTGGGCCTTGGCCGAGATCGCCAAACGGGTGAAGACCACAAGGGACGCCACCTTTGCCGAGAAGAATGGGAAGGGGCAGGTGGTCAACCGGACCCCCGCGATCGCCTCGGTGGGCAGCGCGGCCTTGGACAACGAGGAGTGCTGGATCTATCAGGCACTGATGCGCTCCCTCGGGCTGGTCCATGTCGAACATCAGGCCCGCATCTGACACAGCGCGACGGTTGCGGCTCTGGCAGAGTCGTTCGGACGTGGCGCAATGACCAACCACTGGATTGACAAACAGCGACTGCATCCTGATCATGGGGAGCAACGCGGCTGAGAATCATCCGATCTCCTTCAAATATCACTCCCGAGGCAACGGACGATCAGATTGCAACAGGCCAGCGACTGTTCCGGAAGCCGGGTTTCCTTGATCAAAACCCGCGACAAAACGCTCAATCGAACGAATTGCCGGGCCACCTTCACAAGTCCCTGCGGGACAATGAGAGAACGATCCCCCAACTTGTGAATGCGCCCCCTTTGAACTTCTAACTCTGTGTACAGGACAAAAAAAGTGACTGAGGAAACCCGGCTTTTTTTGCAGTTGGGAAGTCGGCCCTTTTGGGAAAAAGCCGGGTTTCCTGCCCGTTCCCAACTTTTTGTCCTGTACACAGCTTCTAACTACAAGAATGGATTTGCGGAATATGGAACAGGATCTGAAAGACAAGATTGAGAAACCGATGGATGACAAAGTGGCGTCTCCTGAGCCCCAGCAGAAGAAGAAGGAGAGGAAATGGCTCAGACGCATCTGGGGCCTGTTGCCCGCGCTCTTTCTGATGGGGCTTGTGGTGGGGATTGTGATGCTTTTCGGCCGCATCCAGTCGGAGAGTGTGATCCTTGAAGACAAGAAAAAAGCCGAACTCCGACAGAAGCAGGCGGATGTGAACGTGGTCACCTTGGAACTCGTTCCCGCGCCCATCCGGGACCGGATCAACCTGCCTGGGATCATTGAACCTTGGGTGAAACTGGAGGTGTTGACAGAGGTGAGCGGAAAGGTGGTGAAAAAGGCTGTTGAGGAGGGGGATATCCTGAAAAAGGGGGATATGATCGCGGCACTCGATTCTCGGGATTACAAACATGCCCATCGTTCCGCAAAGGCATCTTATGAGGCGGCCCGAACCTCCATGAATCGTCTGAGCAAGCTTCACAGGGAGCAGTTGAGCGCCCGGTCCCAGGTGGATGAGGCGAGGGCGCAGCGGGAGAACCACAAGGCCGCGATGGACACCGCCGCGCTGAACGTGGAGCGATGTGCCATCCGGACCCCCATCTCCGGAATCGTGAACCGGCTTCACATTGAAAACGGACAGTACCTGAACAGTTCGGACAAGGTGGCAGAGATTCTGCAAACAGATCGCGTGAAGGTGAAGGTGGGCATCCCCGAGTCGGATGTGGACGCGGTCCGAAAGATAGAGAACTTCGATGTCAGGATTGACGCACTGGGTGGACGGATATTTTTCGCGAAGAAACACTTTCTTTCCAGAACCGCCGATGAGATGGCCCGGCTCTACAACCTCGATCTTTCCCTTGACAACGCATCCGGCGAAATATTGCCGGACATGTTCGCCCGGGTGGAGATCGTGAAGAGGGAAGTGCCGGAGAGCATCTCCATCCCGCTCTACTCCGTCATCTCAAGGAACAATGAGAACATCGTCCATGTCGTCAAAGAGGGAATCATCCATTCGAGAAGGGTCCAGCTTGGATTGCAGGAAGGATGGCGCATTCAAGTCACCAAAGGACTCAAGGCGGGTGAACAGATGGTCGTGGTGGGGCATCGGGGGGTGAATGACGGACAGCGCGTGAACGTGGTCCGGACAGTCAGGGATCCGGGGGACATTGTGAAGTAAGATAGTTCGTAGTTCCGCCTTTAGGCGGTGTCACACCGCCTAAAGGCGGAACTACGAACTTACCTGTATTTGTCATAGATCATTCGCAATGCCCCTTCCTCTCTCATCCGTTTTGAAACCACGACGCCGCTGTGGTCAAAGAATCCCAGATTTCGAACACCGAGCCTGTCGCACAACTGATCATATTCTTCATGGATATCTCGCCAATAAGAAGTATCTGAGGCTAAACGGAAGAAATCATCCTTCATTTCCGGGGCATTGGCAGAGAGCAATTCTTCAAGTGCGGCTCTGTTGCCACTTCTGAGATTCAAAGTTTCAGCCATAAATCCGTTGCAACAGTCAGCAATGTGTGACATGGTTCTTCGCAAATTTTTTCCGGCAAGGGAAGAATCGGCTCATTCAGAAAAAGCCGGGTTTCTTTGCCGCTGAAAGAAACCCGGCCACTGAAAGAAACCCGGCTTTTTTCCGGCAAAGGAAGAATCGGCTCATTCAGAAAAAGCTGGGTTTCTTTGCCAATCCAAGAACCCAGGAGGAGACGGATGAAATTTCGGATAAGGCATTTCCTTGGCATCCCGTTGTGTCTGATGGGGATCGCATGAAAAGCCCTCCGCGGACAAGACGGAACTTTGTCAGCGACTGGGATGAATTGTCATACCTTTACGACAAAATCGTTTTTTGGTTCTATGGCAGGCAGAGACGAGCATATGTGCATCACCGTTTTTGCCAGAACTTTGAGCGGCTCCTGAAAAAACTCTGCCCCGATCCGTCGGCGATCAGGGGGGAGGAGTGCTGGGCACTGCTCCATGAGGTCAGAGAGGAATGGGAGCGAGCTACGGAACACCGTGAGAATGAGATCAGGCTGATAAAGAAGTTGCAACAGGCGGCAGAGAGGGAGACGGATGAGACACTGAGGAATGCTCTGCTCCAAGGTTATGACATTTCAGACCTTTCTGACCGGATGGACCTGCTCTCGCTTGCCTATCGGCATATGGGGGAGCCTGACAAGGCCATGGAAATCCTGTGTGAAAGCAGGAGGCTATGTGATGAGAACGGATTGGAATTTGACGGTCAGGACATATTGGATGACATCCTCTCGGAGAAATCTGAAATTGGACAGAAAAGAGAACAACGGGTCAGGGAGACATCGCGAGGAAGAATCCTCTCTCTTTTGAAAGGATGAAGGGTCAAGCGGGAATCCATCGCACGGCTGACGAGAGGCGGATTCCTTCTTTCGCAGGAATGACAGGCGGTTTGCTCAAAGAATTACTGATTATAACGGATTTTGGGGAGGCCTGTCTCATCTTCAACGCAGAGACGCGGAGGACGCGGAGTCACGCAGAGGAGGCTGCCCGGCGACCTCTTCTCCGGACTGCCGATGACCCGGTGCATCTCCGCGCATCTCCGCGTCCTCTGCGTCCTCTGCGTTGAAGCCAAACATGGGCCTCCCCCAAATCCGTTATAATCAGAAGAATTAAACTGAAACTAAATATTCTGATTATGACGCTTTTGGGGAGGCCCTGATTTGTCCGTGCTCGTGAATGTGCTCGTGAACGTGCCTGATTCTAACGGATTTTGTGGTTGCGTGTGATTTCAGACAGTCACGATCCTGAAAGCCGATCTGGGAGGGACAAAACCGCGGATGGGCCCAACACGCAGGCCATCTGCGTTCATCTGCGTTCATCTGCGGTTCACAATTTTCAACCCGTGTCGGAAACCACAAAAACCGTTAGAACCAGGGACGTGCTCGTACTCGTGAATATCCGACACATCCGCGCCACAGACATGTTTGTGACCACGAGCGGCGGAACGGGCACGATCACGGGACTCTCCTAAATCCTGTTATCATCAGACGCTATTCCATGTGACACCATGCGGACATATGCAAAAACACATCCCTGGATAACATTTCAGGTGAATCTTCAAGAAGCGGATTATCAATTTTGGATGTTGCTTGGAGAAGCGCAGTCAAAATGTGAACACCTCGCAGGGGTTCCCCTCTTGCCAGACGTGGCTGAACAGCTCCATAGAATTTTTTTGGCCAAGGGGGTTTTGGCGACGACAGCCATTGAAGGAAACACGTTGACTGAGGAAGAGGTCTTGCAACATCTGAAGGGACAACTCACCTTGCCTCCTTCCAAGGCGTATTTGCAACAGGAAGTTGAAAACATCATCCAGGCATGCAACAGGATTGCCAATCACATGATACATGGTCATCCCACGGCGCTTTGCATGGAGACAATCATGGCCTACAATCAGATCGTATTAAACGATCTCCCACTCAGTGATGAAGTCATTCCTGGGAAAATACGAGGCTATCATGTTGGCGTTGGCAGATACAGAGGAGCGCCACCGGAAGATTGTGCCCATTTGCTTGAAAAACTGTGTCAATGGCTGAACACTGAATTTGTCTCTTCCCCTGAACATAGAGTCGCATTTGGGATACTCAAGGCAATTGTTGCTCATGTATATACGGCTTGGATCCATCCGTTTGGTGATGGAAATGGACGAACAGCGAGGCTCATTGAGTTTCAGATTCTTCTGTCTGTCGGCATTCCATCAACAGCCGCTCATTTGTTCAGCAACTTCTACAACCAAACACGAAGTGAGTATTATCGCCAATTGGATCGCAGTCACCAATCTGGCGGAGACCTCCTGCCGTTTGTCACATATGCGTTGCGCGGGTTTGTTGACAATCTGAAAGATCAGATACAGATGATCACCGATCAACAACTTCATGTTCATTGGATCAATTATGTTCATGCTCAATTCCAAAACAAGGATAAGGCGACCGATCATAGAAAGAGACGATTGATCATCGATCTTTCTGAACAACAAGAACCCGTTCCCTTCTCAAATGTCCGACACATCACGCCACGAATTGCTGAAGCGTATGCGAACAAAACGGACAAAACCATCAAACGTGACATCCATGTCTTGGAAGAGATGGGACTCGTGAAAAAGACTATCCAAGGGATCCAAGCAAGAAAAGAAATCATGTTCGCGTTTTTGGCTCCTAAACGAGAGGAGGATCGTGAAACGTGATGCGTGAAACGTGAAACGTGATGCGTGGAACGTGAGATTGTCATAAACGGTGACACATGGCCTAAAGCGTGGATGGTGGGAATTGAATGGCGGAGAAGGCAAGGACTTCCGAAGGGTTGGGGAGGGCGTATTTATAAGTTGGGGGAGTCCCAAGACAGTCTGGAAACCCATTTTGGGATGGATCCTCAGTCGTCCCTGCGAATTGTGCATGCCCGACCCCGGCAATGCTTCGGCGTGAGCTCAGTCGAACGAATTGCCGGGCTATTTTCACAAGTCCCTCCGGGACAATTCCCCCAACTTGCAAATGCGCCCGTTTGGGGACTTCGGAAGTCCGGCACTTTATTCAGCGATGGGTGGTTGAACCGGATTTGAGATGACACGCAACAGATAAATCATCTCTTCCACCCCGATCCTTCCATCCCCATTGACATCAGCTTCGGGACAGAGAGTTGAGAGAGTGGTTTTCCCCGCACAAATCTGAGCACCGAGAATGAGATCCTCAAGATCGGCATCCCCATCATTATTCAGATCACCCATCACTGCCTCATCAGGACATGCGGAACCGGTGGTGAATGACCACTCATGGACAGAAGGTTCCATGGTGTTTCCGTTCGGATCTTCCGCACTGGTGATGGTGACTCTGTATTGTGTGTCATTTTTCAAGTTTTCCGCGGATTCAAATGTTGCGGTCTTGTCACGATAACTGACTGATCCGACTATATCTTCTGAACCGTCATTCACTTTGAATATCTCTCCCGTAAGCGTCAATTCGCTCATCTCTTGGGAGAAGGTGGCAGTTATCGCTATATCCACGCCAACATTCCCCATCAGATCAGACGGACGGGTTAAAATGATCCTTGGCGGGGGGATTGTCGTGAATGACCATTCATAAGGGGCTTCCAAGGAATTTCCGTCCTGGTCTTCAACTCCTGCAACAACGGCAACATAAAGCGTCTTTGGATTCAAGGGAGCTTCCGGTTCAAAACTCACGGTATTCCCATGATAGCTCACGGTTCCGATTATGTCGCCTGAACCATCATTGACAATGAATGTTCCTGCGTTGAGGTCGGATTCCTTGAGCGGATGATTAAAGGCGGCGCTGATGAGGGTATGCAAATCCACATCTGTCCCGCCGTTCTCCGGAGTCGTTGAGATCACTTCGATTAGCGGAAACGAACCTGTGTCAAAAGACCATTCATAAGCATCTTCTAGAGCTTCTCCGGCGGAAGATTCCACGCTGGCAGCAATCGTGGCGGTATAGTGCGTTCCTTGTTTCAGGGATTCTTCCGGCTGAAATGTTGCCGTATATTCAGTGCAGCTCACCGAACCGGATATGTCGGATGTGCCGTCGTTGAGTCTGAAGGTCTCCAAGGTAAAGGTTGAAGGATTTATCTCTTTGTTAAAGCTGGCACTGACAACGGCGGTATTCACATTCACATCTGTCTCATCTTTGTTCGGGGTGGTTGAGATCACTTCAAACAGCGGAGGCGAACCTGTGTCAAATGACCATTCATAATCCTGTTTCAGGGATTCTCCATTGGAAGCTTCCACACCGGCAACAATCGTGGCTGTATAGTGAGTTTCATCGTTCAGAGGTTCTCCGGGTTGAAATGTTGCCGTATATTCAGTGCAACTTGCTGAACCGGATATGTCGGATGTGCCATCATTGAGTTTGAAGGTCTCTTGGGTGAAGTTTGAGGGATTTATCTCCTTGTTAAAGGTGGCACTGACAACGGCGGTATCCACATTCACATCTGTGTCATCTTTATCCGGGGTGGTCGAATCCACTCCGAACTCAGGTTCCCCTCCCGTTACAAACGACCATTTGTAGTCAGCTTCCAAGGCGTTTCCGCACTGGTCTTTGGCATCGGTTGTGATCGTGGCCGTGTGGATCATTTCATAATCCAATGCCTCTGTCGGCTCAAATATGGCTGTTTTATCCTCATCGTCATAACTTGTCGTCCCATCCACAGTTTCGCCTGAACCGTTAATTATGCTGAATGTGCCCGGCGATTCAATCGTCGTTTCATCCATATCCTCGGAGAAGATGACACTGATGGAAGCTTTTGCGGACACACCCATTTCATTTTTGCCCGGGCTCGGTGACGTGATTTCGGGTGGCACCGTATCATCCGAACAAGGGTTGTCTGTTGTTGTAAATGACCATTTGTAACCACTTTCCAAGAAGTTTCCTTCTATGTCCTTGACACCGGTGGTAATGGTGGCAGAGTATTCCGTGTTAGGTTTGAAAGGTGCATCTGGCGTAAAAGTTGCCACCCTCTCATTCTCATCATAGGTCACTTCGCCTGACACAGGAACGGACTGGTAACCACCGAAAGGGCCTCCTTCTTCTAGTGTTGAAAGAAAGAAGGTGTTCACACAGCTGGCAAATGGGTCAGCACAGGCTTCTTGGTTGCTCTGTATGGATTCGGGGTCCATGTCTGTGTCAAATGTGGCAGTGATGGGCGCATTCACAAGTGCCAGCGCATTCCTGCCCGGATTGACTTCAATGAGCGGTTCATGCTCTGCAAACGCCGTTGTGAATGTCCATATGAAGTCTGTTTCCAGTGCGTTTCCATCCTTGTCTTTGACCCCAGTGGTGATTGTGACGACGTATTTGGTGTCATCATCCAATTTTTCGGGTATGAATGTCGCCTTTCTTTCTTCAGGATTGTAACTGACTTCACCAAGTACCTCAATATCCTCGAATATTGTCTCCGCTTCGACGAGAAAGGTCTCCTCAGTGATGGTTGATGCTTTCATTTCCTCGGAAAATTCAGCCGTGATATGCGTCATCACAGATACAGGCGTGGCATGGTCCGCCGGATACGGTGTTGTCTCAACAGCGGCCAGTCCCACACTGACCGGGAGAACAAAGACCAGAAAGATCACAAGATGGCCTATGGCTTTCAACAAAAAGATTGTCCGGAGTGCCAAACTTGCAGTTTGGCAGACCTCCCGGTTTCCATGCCAAA
>JAOZRQ010000802.1 GCA_029940115.1 Desulfobacterales bacterium | reverse complement strand
TGGGCCGACTCCCCAACTGCAAGAAAAAGCCGGGTTTCTCTTTTTTTGTCCTGTACACAGATTTATTGCATAAAATAATGCATCCGTCAATGGTGTAAAAAGAGTATTCAGAGGGGAAAATTTTCTCATCTTCATTTCAAGGGCGGGGCGAGAGGTGAGGACGGGATCAGCCATCCGGGCCCATAGCCCCATAGCTCCAAGAAAAAGTCTTGACAGCATCTCCAAAGCCAAGTATGAAGAATTCTGAGGCTTGAGCACAGGCTGGTCTCAAAAAACCAGACTTATGCGTCAAGATCATTGGGCAAGAAATCAAATGACCAATTGAAAACAGACCGGCAATTCATTGTCATTCCTGCGAAAGCAGGAATCCATCTCTGTCGACAACGAAGCGATGATTGACGCCAGACATTCCCCAAACGCCAAATCCAATTCCAGAGGTGATTGACCATGCAACATGCCAAACAGGTTCGGCTTCAGAAACCCCGCTGGCTCCGCCGGCGTCTCCCTTCCGGGCCGACATACGGAGAGGTGACCACCCTGTTGAACAAGGGGCAACTTCACACCGTGTGCCAAGAGGCCCAGTGCCCGAACATATGGGAGTGCTTTTCATGCAAAACCGCGACATTTCTGATTATGGGATCCCGTTGTACCCGAAATTGCCGGTTCTGTGCGGTGGAACAGGGCACCTTGGAACCGCCCGACCCCCAAGAGCCAGCCAAGGTGGCTGAAACCGCGGAGACCTTGGGACTCCGTTATGTGGTAGTCACCTCGGTCACCCGGGATGACCTTCCCGATGGCGGCGCGGCCTTCTTCGCACAGACCATTCAGGCGATCCAGAACAGAATCCCTGACGCGATTGTGGAGGTGCTGATCCCCGATTTCCAGGGGAATGCGGACGCGATTCAGCGGGTGGCCCAAGCTGGCCCCGATGTGCTGAACCATAATCTTGAGACGGTTCCCCGCCTCTATCCGACGGTGCGGCCCGAGGCGGTTTATCGTCGTTCATTGGGGCTTTTAAGGGAGGTCAAAGCGTATGACCCGGCTATTCCCACCAAGTCAGGGATCATGCTCGGACTCGGGGAGACGGACGCGGAGATCAGGGAGACGTTGCAAGATATTCTCGACGCGGACTGCCGGATACTGACCTTGGGCCAATATCTCCAGCCCTCAAAGGGACATCTGCCGGTGGCCCGCTTTGTTCCGCCTGAAGAATTTGAGGGATGGCGTGAGACGGCCCTTGAGATGGGCTTTTCCCAAGTCGCGAGCGGGCCCTTTGTGCGGAGCTCGTATCATGCGAGGGAACTGTATCAAAGCTGATTTGGGGCGTCCAAATCAGTTGATTCCACTTGCCCGCCTTTTGCCCCCTCCCATTTTGCCTGATTCCTCTTGGAATGGGCGTCATGGTCAATTTTGCAGGGCCAAACACCAAACCCACCTTATGAAAGAATTTTGTCCACCTCAGCGTCAATCTCCCGAATTTTTTTCTCCAACCCAGCAGGGTCTCTCTTGGCTGTATTCAGTTGTTCCCCCCATTTTTGCAACATGGGAGTGCCAATCCGGCGGACATCGTTTTCTTTGGCCCATTCCCGCCCGATTTTTTCTCCCAGAATCTCAAGGGAACTGCGTATCTCTCCTTTTCCGTCAGGCCGAACCGACTGAAGTATCTCCTTCATGCGAATCTTCCAGCCTTTGACAAGAAATGTCCCTTCATAAAATTTTTTAAACCATTCCCTTTCATCTTTTGCACTCATCAGAACTCCTTTTGCTGAGAACATGCCTTCCGGAAACAGCATCTGTCCTTTCCCTGCCCGCACCCCTTTCCCCTAAGGCAGGGACAAGGGGAAAAGTGTAAACTGATAAACGAATGACTTAAAGGCATCCTTTATGGGTTCAGTTTGTAGTTCCGCCTTCAGGCGGTGCGACACCGCCTGAAGGCGGAACTACAAACTTTTCAGGCAAAATGAAGATGCCGACTTAAGATTGATCTGATTCTAACGGATTTTATGGTTGCATGTGTTTTCAGACAGTCACGATCCTGAAGACCAGCCTGGGATATGGGAGCCAGACAAACCGCGGATGGACGCGGATGGGCCCTGCCCTTTCAGAAACCGGGTTTCCTTGCCCTTTTCGCAAATATTCGGCAAACCCCGTGCTCGCTCACGCCGGATTGCCAAATCCGGCGGGATGGCGCCTCGGACCTGTCAATGTTCGGCAAACCCCATGTCCGCTCACGCCGGATTGCCAAATCCGGCGG
>JAOZRQ010000801.1 GCA_029940115.1 Desulfobacterales bacterium | reverse complement strand
GCTGAAATAAGACTTCAGAATCTGCCTGTGCCAAATGGCTGACCAAAATTTTCCGGAATTTCCTGTTATCAGGGAACCGGGCATGTCAATTCTGACCCGGAATCCACTGACACCTGAAAATTTATGGCCGGGTACTTATACAGAACTATTGTAACTGGGGCCAACGGACAACAAACGAAGCAATCGAATACAACTAAGGAATGCCAGACAAAAATGATTCATTCCATCCGTCTGAAAAATTTTAAAGGTCATGGAGACACCAAAATTGATTTGGGAAGGCTCACCGCGCTGGTCGGGCCCAACAGCTCAGGCAAGTCCTCGATTCTACAGGCGATCCGTTATATGAACCAGATCGTCTCAAACAAAAAATCTGTAGATCATAATCCAACATTATGTCGAAAGCAGGAAGGCGTTTTCACACTTATAGTTGAGGGAGAACGTCCGTTTCGATTTCGATCCGAAGAAAATGAGGAAGATTTATGGAACCTGATCGTCAGCTTCAGAAGAAATCAGCTTACCCGATTTGTGAGCTTCGGCGAATATAAAGCGGATTCTGAGCCATATCCACCTAAGACGCTTGCCAATTCCAAGCGATATGAACTTGAGACGCTGACTGATGAGTCTCTTGACTATATCATTGATGCCTTATGGTCCATATATCTCAAAATCGTTGCCGAAAATCTGGCTTCCCCGAGTTATACGGACCATATCCCCCCGATAATCGAACAGAACGGCACCGGCTTGGCTTCCGCGGTCGCGTATCTGATGACTTATGAACCGGACAGGTTCCAGGAGCTTCAGAACACGGTGAGAAAAGTGATCCCCTCTCTCATTCGCATACGGGTCCGTCCGGCCCGGATCCAGCTTCGGGAGAAGCGTCTGTTCACAATGGACGACACACGCATTCCCATCAATGAGGCTCGTGAGGTGACGGGGCATGAACTGGTTTTCGACATGAAGGGCGGCGATGCCATTCCCGCGGAGTTGATGAGTGAGGGAACACTTCACACACTGGGACTCCTCACCGCGCTTTTCAGCCCTGATGCGCCTCATATGGTTCTCCTGGATGACGTGGAGCAGGGGCTTCACCCCAAGGCCCAGCGGGAATTGATTCAGGTCTTCCGTGAGCTGCTCGAATCCCATGAGGATTTGCAGATTGTCCTTACAACGCACTCCCCTTATGTTGTTGACGAACTGGACGCTTCCCAAGTCTGGGTGCTTTGCCAGAATCAATTCGGCACGATCGTCTCATGCCGCTTCAGCGACCATCCAGACGCGGAGCGGGCATTGCAAGTGCTGACAACCGGAGAATTTTTGAGCGCGGAGGGTGAGTCTTGGGTGTTGGAAAAAGAGAGAAAATGACTGATGAGGCCTATGAATTCCTAGTGCTTGTGGAAGCCGAGGCCGACGCCCGAACGGCAACCGCTCTGGCTGACCGAATTTTCGTTGAAAGAGGTCCTGACTGGATAGATGGCAATTTTGAATATCTACGCAAATGGTCCGGTTTCATATCGGATATGTGGTTCTCATGCTGGAAAGATTTCAAGCAAATAGAAAAGAAATATATCGACAAAGGGTATAAGCGTCCTCGCTATCTCGGCTATTCCAGAAACGGAGCGGGAAAAACGGATTCTGCCACGGCCCGGCGAGCGATACTGCTTGCACAGGAAATCAAGAAGACTCGCCTTGTTCGAGCGTTAATCCTGATTCGGGATCTGGATAGCCAATCAGAAAGGCGAGAGGGTCTTGAGCAGGCGAGGAACAGTGTCAATCGGGAAATATTGGAGATAATCATCGGAACATCCGATCCCAACCGGGAAGCTTGGGTTTTGAATGGTTTTATCCCTTTAAATGAGCGCGAAGAAAAACTTTTGGAAAAAATACGAAGCGAGATATGTCTTGACCCTTGTTTGAAGGCAGAAAGCTTGAGAAGTACGGAACCCAATGATCCGAGGAATGTCAAGAAGGTTCTGAGCCGGCTTACGAATGGAGAGTATGACAGAGAAGAGAAATGCTGGTCTGAGACCAATCTGGACGTACTTGTAAATCGAGGAGAAAAAACTGGTCTCAGAGATTATTTGAATGAAGTAGAAACAAGGCTTTTACCCATCTTAGGGGACGGCGCGTGAATACGATGTTTCCCTGTCATTCCTGCGAAAGCAGGAATCCACTAAAACTTGATCATTAAGATCCAGCAAGTTATAAACTACTTAAATGTTGCCCGAAAATTTCACCGACCCGTTCCTCATTGTTGGAAATGGA
>JAOZRQ010000025.1 GCA_029940115.1 Desulfobacterales bacterium | reverse complement strand
AGTAGCGATGCCAATTGTAATGCAGCCCCGTCTCCGCATCATAATACTGCCCGGGGAGGCGGAAGTTGTTCATGACAGTCCCGGTGATGACCCGTGCCTCGCCGAAGGGCAGGTAGGCGGCTTCCCACACAACACTCCCTGCTGAATCAGCGACCTTCTGAGGTGTGCCGAGATGATCATTGAGGAAGTAATACATCCCTTCCTGCTCACCGTAAATTCTCATGGCGACCCGCTCCCCGTTCAGGTAGATGTAATCCCGGAGCGGCGATCCGTTCCCATCGGTTTCGGCGATCAGGTTGCCCGCATAATCGTAGTGATACAGCGTCACAATGCCGAGGGCGATCTTCCTCACCCGCCTGCCATACCCATCGTAGAAGTATTCCCCGAGCGTGACTCCGTCCTGAGTCACTTTCACGAGCCGGTTGTTCTGGTCATACTCAAAGGTGCGGGTTCCATCGGAGGTGGTGTTCCCATGCCCGTCGTAAGTGTACGATGCCCGCCGAATCCCACCCATGCCGCTCAGGCGGTTCCCCGCATGGCCATACAGGGTCGTGCCCATCGCCACCTCCGGCGGCATCCTCACCCCGCTGATCGACAGGACATTCCCCGCCGGATCATGGGTGTACCGATAGTCCGTCACGGAGCCGGACGTCGTGGCCGTCATCAGGTATCTCTCATCATAATTCCTTTCGGTCGTCAGGACATTGTCGCCGAATGTCATCCCAGCCACAGGCCCGAACGGGAGATACGAGACATCCCCGGCCACGGATTGCCCGTCAGCCGAGATTTCCGTGATCTGGCCGTTCCCATCTCGCTGGCATGTTACCCCCATTCCGCTCGGATACGTCATGTCGGCAAGCTCCGCAGTCACCGGGTCATAACTGTATTCCGTGACATAAGTCACATCGTCCGAGACCCGTGTCTCCCGTGTCAGCTGTCCGAGGGCATTGTATGTGTAGGCCGTCTCCCCGGCCGGGTCGGTCATCGAGGTGAGCCTCCCCTTGCCGTGGTCTCCCTCGTCATAGCCATGGGAGATGTCCTGGGAGGCGTCCGGGAACCGGATCCGGGTGAGGCGGTTCAGCGCGTCATACTCATATCGGACCGTGATCCCCCTGGCGTCCTTCCGGGAGATGAGGTTGTCCGCGGTGTCATGTTCGTAGGTCGTGACGCCGGCGTCCGGAGAGTCCACGGAGACGGCCCGTCCGAGATCGTCATGAACGTATCCGGTGGCATTGCTCCTCGCATCCGTCACACTCACCAGGTTGTCATGGGTGTCGTAAACAAAGCCGGTGAGCAGACTTCCGGGCTGCGTGATGCGTGTCAGCCGGTCCAGGGGGTCATGGTCATAAAGCGTCTCATTTCCGTTCGGGTCCGCTGTCCGGGTCAGGTTGTCGTTCTCATCATACCCGGCCGCCTCGGAATGGTCTCCCGGATGGATGATCCTTTCCAAGCGGCTGAGGTCGTCGAATGCGAAATCCGAATATTTTCTCAGAACCCCGCTCTCATCCCGGATCTCCTCGCGGGTCCGGTTTCCTCTCGTGTCATACGCGTATTTGACATAATTGCCGACATTGTCCTCAATCGTCTCAAGAAGACCTGAGTCGTTGTGGGCGTATGTGATCGTTCTTCCGCCCGTCAACGTCACCACGGTGGGATTGCCCGCGTCATCGTATTCAAACGACGTGGCATGTCCGGCCACGGCTCTCGAACTCACCCTGCCAGCTGAATCATGGACAAGCACCGTCTCCACGCCGTTCGCATCCGTTATTTTTTCAGGCTTGCCGTGGCCGTTGTAGTCGTCAAACAGGGTCTCATGCCCGAGCGGGTCGGTGATCTTTTTGAGCATTCCCCTGTTGAGTCCCTCTGACGGATCATTCGGATGATATTCAAACGTGACGACATCGGCAGTGTCGGCCCGGGGACCGTCAATCGTGAGCATCTGCCCGGCATCATTGTATGTCATGGTCACGGTCCTGCTCACGGAATCGGCGCCCGATAAGCCGGTCTCCCCGATTTCGGTCAGATTGCCCCTGGTGTCATATTCAAATGACCGGACCGTCTCCTCCCCGGGCTTTGCCACGCTTGCCCGGGCCACCGACGCGACCCGGTTGTGGTCCGGGTCCCATGTGTGGGTGACGGTCCGCTCCTCTGTCGTGCCGACGGCCTCCTTTCTCGTCAGCAGGTTCCCCCGGTCATCATGGGTGAGGTTCGTGACATTCCCCTTTGCATCGGTGCGGTTGCTGACCCGAAGCCGGTCGTCGAGCTTGTACTCGGCTCCCTGAGTGCCCGGACACTCCCCGCATGATCCGGATGACGACTTGACACGGCCGATGCCGTTTGCCCCTTGGATCTCATAGGTGGTCGTGTTCCCCTCCGAGTCGGTCAGGCTTCGGGTGGTCGCACTCTCATAGGTGATGCGAATCCGGTTGCTCCCGCCGATTGCCTCGGACGTGACGGCCCTGTCCTGATCGTCATACTCGTACACCGCGGACTTGCCCCGCCCGTCCGTCACCTGGGTCAGGTTGTGGGAGTCATGAGGGTCCTCATAATGATAGAGCCGTTGGGTCTGATCCGGTCGGGTGACGCTCCCGAGGTTTCCTTGCCCGTCATAGGTGTAGGTGAAGTCTCCCACCGGGGTTGTGAGCGTCTCCAGCCGGCCCGCGGCATTGTAGGTGAAATCAAGGCGTCGGCCATAATTGTCCTCCACATGGTCCAGTTTTCCGTCCGCATGTCCGACGGTCTGGGAGTTCCCATTCCGGTCCGTGATCTGTGCCAGTCTCCCCTCGCCGTCGAATGTGAGGATTCGGCGGTCCGGCTCGGTCAGTCGCCAGCCGTCCCCCTCGGACCCGATCACCCGCATCCGGTCAGCCACCGACACATACTTCCCCGAGCCTTCGTCCGTGAAATGGATGTCTGCGCCGTCGGCCTGGGTGAGCGTCATCCCCTCATCGGTCACGGCCACGGTTTCGGAGAACGTCCCTGTCCAGCCGTACCCGAGAATGCCGTCATGCTCACTCTGACTGTTGCAATGTCTCGTGTAAGCCAGCGGAAGTCCCGGGCCGGTGAGCAGGAGGTCGCTCTCCTGCTTGTACTTGTTTCCGGTGGCGAAGTTCACCGAGTTGCACGTCATCGGCGTGGTCTCGCCGCCCTCGCCGCCGGATCCGAGGTTCACGGGGATGAGGAGGATGAGGATACCCTCGGTGATGACCTTCATGGCGATGGAGTCTGTGCGGGAAGGGTCTTCGGGATGTTGCAGATTGGCCAGAAAATACCATGACGAGGTCACGTCGCCGTCATTGGAAAATCCCACAGCAAACCACGATTTCCCGGCGTCAACATGGGCCTGCAGGTCGTCAACGAGGGAGCGGCAGTTCCCGGCTCCATCGCATCGCATATGGGCATCCCAGTCCGGCTCGAAAAAGCCGGTCTCCGGATTCCAGGCATTGGGACTGAGCTCCCATCCAAGTCCGCCAGTGTACAGATTCGGAGGATAGTCATGCTGCCCGTCCAAGATCAGTCCGTTGTTCGCAGCCGGTTCAAATGAAGTGTGGCGTAGTGAGGCGATCTCCTTGTTTGCGGCGGATCCGTTGTTGTAAACCTTGAAGCCGACTCCGGTGATCTTTGACAGGGCCAAGGCGGAAATGTCGAATTGTGCCCATACCCGATGATGGATGAGGCGGGAGATGGGCGTGTCTCCATCGTAGTGTGAGTGCATCCTTTCGACACCGATGTATGCGGTGTCGTACACCACCTCCTCAAACGCAGGAGCACCCTGGGTCTCATCCTCCTGCACGGCGACCCGATGGTTGCACGGAAGCTCCCAGACGGTCTCCGCCATGCCCGGCGACGAAACTGCGGCCAGCATCAACATTGTCACCATGAATGCGATTGTCCGACTGATTGTTTTCTCTGACATGAATTTTCCTCCTGACCGGTTTTTCTGACAAACTCGCTACTTGCAGATGACCTCTTCCGTCTTTCTGTTCCCTGTCTCGTCGTACATATGACTTATTTCGGTCTGTTCCCCTTCTTCCTCGGGATCATAGACAACCCTGACAAGACGGTTCAGGTCGTCATAAGTGTATCGGACCGTCGCGATGTTGCTTTCCGGAACAGAGCAACATTCTTTCAGACTCTCTGGAGAGTATCCTGCAAGTATCCTCAGAATGTGAACCGCCTCCGGGACCCCGATCTCTGCGTCACCGTCAACATCCGCGTTCGGGTTGACATCATCGGCCATGCTTCCCGCGGCGATTTTCAATGCCAGCAGGCAATCTTGGGAACTGATCTTTCCGTCACCGTCAATGTCTCCGGAGATGCAATGGATGAAATACGGGCCCACGCTTGTCGTGACACCGATCTCCCCATCGCCGTCAAAGGCCGCGATGTGAAAATGGCAGGTGACATACTCGTTCTCCGACTTGATGAAGTTTTGGCTGGTCACGTTCGTGTCGGACGTCTCAAACGCGTCAACCGTGTTCAGCCCATCGAATGCGTGGTCGGGATTCGTGTCAAAGCGGTAAAAGTATCCGGCGACATCCTCCGAATCCGGGGGATCCCATCTCATCTTTATCTGGAAATAATCGGCGGGCATGTCCAGACGATGGGTGGGTGACTCCAAATTCCTCACCGGCCCGGGGCCCTGGGCGATTCCGACTTGGGGCATGAGGAAAACCATCATGAACATGATGAAAATGAGCCATCTCTCCTTCATCAGTCACCTCCTGTAATGACGGATGGTGCCGAGCTTATTCGGCAAGAATTAGGTTTGAACGTAAACGTAAACTTGAACTTGAACGTAAACTTAATCCTGATTATAACGGATTTAGGGGAGCCTCGTGGACGTGCCCCGTGAACGTGCCGTGCCCGTGCCCGTGGATGTTCCGAGCACGTTCACGAGTGCGTTCACGTCCACGTCCACGTCCACGTTCACGTCCCTCCCCTAAAAGCGTTATAATCAGACTTAATCAAGTCGAGATTCTGATGGACAATCTGAAATTTCAGGCCAATCAGAAAAACTCAAACGGCTTTGAGGGGTGAATCACAAGGCGTCAAGGGTGAATATGTCACACGCATAGCCAAGATCGTTGAGTGCCTGAATGGTCACCCGGAAGTCTGCGCCTTTGTTTGAGTGCAACCAGCCCGGGACATTTTCAACGAGGATAAGGGGCGGAGCGGAACCTCCTTGGGCGTTGAGAATGTTTATGAACCCCAGAACGCGCTGGAATGCGCTCCGCTCATTGCTTCCCAGAGATGTGATTTATTTGTTCACGCCGCTTACAAACAGTCTTTTCGCTGAATTCAACCCGCATTTCTGATACTTGTGGTATGCCGTTGCCGCGCGTAGTCGAATAGCCTCATCACCTTCCCTCAATATCCATCCTTCGATGGCATTTTCGAGTGTGTATGCTTCGGGAGCCATAAACCCTGTGGTCAACAACAGTGGTCTTGCACCCGATTTGATCAATGGCTCGCAAAAATATGGCTTGCTTGCACAGGCCAGAACAATCGCATCTCTTTGAACTTGATCGTTTGGATGGGGATATGTTTCAATCTGAAAGTCCATCAGTCCATTGTGTCCCACATAGGCAATCAATTGGGATGATCTCAAAGCAATTTTTGTCAGGCCTTTTTTCAAGGATACAACTTCTCGGCCATTTCCAGATGCAGATTGAAGAAAGTCGGCGATGGCTCTTTTGATTTCCATTCCTCCATATGCGTCAGCCACCATGTAAACATCTTTTCTTTCATGCTTGAATATGCATCTCTCCAATATTGAGTTTCGAGGATGTTGAACGGTTTCCAGCAATTTCCAATTTTTGCTTCTTTTGAAAAATTGCTTGACTCCGTAAAGGGCACCCCAGTACAAATTGTTTTTCGGGTCTTCGCCATCTCCCAATTTTGGGGGGACAGGAACAATGCCCTGATGTTCATTGTCGCATAGGGCCACAAACAGATGAATGGTTCGTTTCGATTGCGGGTCTGAGCAAAAGCCATCGGGCATCAGCAACATTACAGCAAAAATAATCTTGTTTGTCAACTTCTTCCTCATCTGCTCAGAATTTTCTTCCTTGAGTGATTCGTAAATATTCGATAAACTCCGTGATTGCCAAATCCGGCGGGATGGCACCTCGGACTTGCCAATGCTCGGCAAATTCCATGCCCGCTCCCGCCGGATTGCCAAATCCGGCGGGGATGGCGGCTCGGATTTGTCAATCCGAACCGAGCGTGGGGTGAGGCATTGATGATTCTGTTAACCAACTCATTACTCATTTGAATGGCCAATTCTTCATTCAGTTCTGCGGTCTCTATGACATCCAGCGATTCCTGTTCTGAGATGATCGCCATTTGCCGCTGGTTTGGACATTGGCAGATTCGTCTTCAAAATATGCAATAGGAACGGCGGCGGCCATCTTTCCACGATCAGAGTTGGAGCATGACCATCTCGCCGCCATGTTCGGGATTTCCCGTCAGGCATTCTTTTGCCGGGTTCGGACACCTTGCGGTACCAACAACCACCACGGAATAATATTCCTGTTCCATGAATTGACAATGACTTCGACAGGTTGGCATAAAAGATCGCCTTCAAGAACCTCAGGCTTCATATTTCACCTTTTATCCTGCACATGCGACACTGGTCAGACGCATTCATTTTTCAAAATAAAACAATTCTATTTCATCTTTTCCGACTCTACCAAGCTCTATGCAATAATATTTCCTACCGTAACATGGGAAACATTCAACGGGGTCCTCCTCAGACAATTTTCTATATATTGCTGTTTGGTAATCAGGAGGGACATGCAATCTGATAACCACTTTTCTTACAGAAACCAACCCGCCCTCCTTTTTCACAAACTCAATTCTTCCTTTTTCCAAAAAGGGCTGAGGTTTTTTCGGTCTCAAAAATATCGATGTTTTCCCAAAATTGGGCGGATATGGCTCACCATCCCTTGGTCCACGAAACAGCTCTTTTACAGTTTTGGGAATCTTCTGAATCCAACCCACAAGGTCTTTGTCTGTAAAAATGAAGATATCGATAAGCCAAATCGCAATAATTATGCCAACCACTGTTGAAACTATATTCTTTGTCATTTGAAATGCCTCCCATAGAAATTGATGCTATCCAAAACGACTGATTATGACAGGTTTTAGCATTCTTCTATGGAAGCAGTTTCCCCAGCCGATGTCTGGTGTAACCAATAGAAAAAGCCAAGCCACTATAAAAGAAATAGGCCCAGTGCCAAGGAATGGTTTTAAGCATGAAGCCGATGCCGCGCTTGGTTGTGAAGAAGCGGTAAATATCCCGGTTCAGGATGAGAAGCAACATCATGAAGAAGGCTGAGATGGCCAGAAACCAAGGATCCCACAAGGCCGCAATCAGGCTGATCACCAGCATATAGACGGATGCGACACTGACGCGGCTGGACGTGTTCAGATTCAGGTCGTTGACAAACCGCTTCTCTTTGAGGAGCAACCGGGTCCAAGGAAGGGCCCGATAGAAAAAGTCGGCTCTCAGAAGGGAGACGACCTCCCATCGCTTCATATGCTTGACTTGAAGCTCCTTGACCAGACGGATTCTGTAACCGGCCTTTTTGAGCCGGTATCCGAGGTCAATATCTTCGATGGAGGGGTAACGATAGGTCTCTTCGTCAAACCCGTCCATCTCCAGAAATATCTCCCGCCGAATCGCACCGCAGGCCCCCCAGAAGGTGGATGCCTCGCTTTTTGAGGTCTGATGAACATAATGATGAAGCAGATTTCTGTACTGGGACAGGAAATTGGTTTCAAGCGGCGCGTCATCATAGGAGCCGATAAACGCGGCCAGATCCGGATCATCCTGAAACACCGCCGTGACCCGGTCAATGGTATCCTTGGGAATGGTCACATCCGCGTCTGTGAAAAAGAGAATGTCGCCTTTGGCCATGCGGGCACCCCGATTCCGTGCCCGGGCCGGGCCGCCGGGAAAAGGTATCCTCTTCACCTGCATCCCCATCTCCTCAGCGAATCGCCAAGATCCGTCAGAGTCCCCGTCAGCCACAACAATGACCTCTTCGGGACGCGGGGTGCAATGGGCCACACTAAGCAGACATTTTCGGAAACTCTCGCCGCCGTTGTGGACGGGGATGACCACTGAAACTGTTGGATTGGGAGAAGAATGTGTCATCTGGCAGAATCCTTTAAGGTTTTAAGTTCGACATCAGGCATACGTTGCTATCTGTTCAAACAATTCTTTGATTTCACCATCGGAAGCGATATGACACTCCTCAACCAACTCATCCCACTCATCCAGCATGTCCTCTATTCCATTCTTGAAACAGAAAGACAACAGCTTTGAATCCGAAATCTGCTCTGCCATATGGATATGTCTGTCCCTGATCTTTCTCAAAAAATCGTAATAATTTTGAAGATGATCAGAATCGAAAGCGATTGCTGAACGAATCGTTTCGATCAGATGATTTGACATCTTGCATATCTTATGAAATTCATACAAGGCTATCGGCAAATATAGTCTGCCCCCCTCTTTCAGAAGATGAAAAAGACTTGCGGTCAGGTCAAGTGCTTCTGAGAAACCCTTATATCCATAATTTTCCAAGTGATTATCTATTGCAGTCATCAGGATCACCTTTTGTATCAGATGAAAAGGCATCAATCAGGAATATAATAATTGTCATGGGGATAAGCTGCCCAAGCGAACTCTATCTGGTCAGATGTCCGCCAGTAATGCAAATGAAATTTACGGTCAATGTCTCGTCTCCAAGCTTTTGCACCATCTTGTTCTCGCACCCTTTGCGGATCATCTCCTCCTTTTCCAACCCTCAAAGGATGTGTCGCTTGAAGATTTTCGTTTAAAATTACCTCTGCCAACGCTCTGAGCAATTTGACGACTTCTTCATCTTTGCTCAAAAATTTCAACCTTTTTAAGCTGTTTATGAACTCTGATCCAAACGACCATGAAACAGAAATCCTGTTTTCCTCTTCATTGCCCTGCTCATATGTTTTCTGACGAATGTAAATATTGAGCGCGGCCTTGTAACTTTCATCATCTTCGGCTTCTCTCCATATGATTGTCGGATCGATTCGTAGGCGAAAATCGTCAACATTGTTACCTGCTGAAAAAGTCCCATTAACGACTATCGGAAATTCAACAGCGTCGCGAGACTCAACAAAGTCACAATCAAGTATTTCGCTCTTTACATGGATACGATCATCTTCATCTCTGAGATTATCGGTCAGAAAATATGGGTCACTGTTCTGAAGATCATTCAGATGACAACAGAAGCAGATTTTACTGGTAAAATCCTGATAATTCTCAATAAAAGGCGGCAATCTGTCTGAATAATGATAAGAAGGAACAGATTGATAATTGTCTATGAGTATGTCATCAATTCCAAATTTGTCCTCAACAGTGCTTTTTTTGAACGATAGCCTATTAATGGTATAAAACACAGCGCGTAACGGGATTTCATCTTGAAGTCCTAAATAATCAATCGCCTTCTGAACTTCTTTCCACAGGGGATAGCTATCTGTCTCCACCAAGACCTCTGTCAGCTTTGCAGAAACATAGATATCAAGCCAACTCACATCCAGCAACTCTGCCATTGAGATGATATCCCGAATGTAAATTTCAAAAATTTCAAGCCCATCTTCCCCTTTGGGACAGGCGAGTTTAAATGAATCTATATACAGATCAGGCATTTCTTCGTTTTCCAGATTCCCTCTTTCGCTTTTCCATGACTGCTTTTAATATCTTTGTGGCATTTTCCTCATTTTCGTCGAAGAATCCTTTGGGCCAATCCCTTATTACTCCGAATTTGTTGATCTTAATCTCTCTGTATATGGATCGTCCGTCTTCTCTTTCAACAAAAAATATGGCAACCTCATCTGATACCTGATCCCCTTCGGCTATGGCGGAGCGATAGCATAAACGGTTGACCAGATATTCGCTGTGCGTCTCCACAATGCACTGCTTTTTCAGAATCGCCATGGATAAGAAAAAGTCGGCCAGTCTGGTCTGAACCCGGGGATGCAGATGAAGTTCAGGCTGCTCAAAAATCAGCGTGGTTCCCTTTTCAGCCAATAATGCCGAAACGACAATTGGTAAGACTTGGCTTACACCGATCCCGACATGGACAAGATTGTGCCAAAACTCATTGTCCAATGCCACCTTTAATTCAACTCCTATATTACCAAGGTTAAGAGTCTTTACATCACTGACCACCCCCATATAATCCAGCCAATCCAGAACCGCATCCGAAAGGGTCGAATGTTTGGAACACGGGTTCGGCTCATTTCTTGCAAATTGGTCGCTCGGAACATATTCGATGCTTGTGTTGCTGTGGATATTCAAGACAGAGGCGGTATGCTCCCCTCTGATCCCCACATCTCTTGAATCCATCTTGTCTGCAAGTGGATATACCGGCTTGGGTTCTTCACGCAAGGGGCCCAGATATTTCAAATGTTCGGCAAAGTAGCGCCGAATGTTTTCCACTGCAAAATATACAGATTCCGGCAAACGACCAAACATTAATGAAAATTCTTCCTTATAAATACTTTTAATTTCAGGAAAATCCGAATCTGAAAGCTCACCATCAGTTCCACACCATATCTCAGTCAGCGTCTTAGGCAGAAAATGTGAGAAAGAGGCACCCCCAATATCTTCCTGCTCATATGTATGGAAAGTTTTGCCTGATCCTGCACATATGCCACCACTGAGAGGATAAGTTGCTTCTGGTTTTATGATATCATAACACAAGGAATTTATTTCTTCTTTTTGAAGACGATTCTCTTTTAAACCGAATTTTTCAAGCTTCTTGTTTATATTTCCGTGGTTTTTCCGGGCAGAGAAAATTGTCTTGCTTGCTTCGTTCTCAATATCCGAGTGAACCCTGATATTCGACTCTTCCAAAACAGGCTGCAACTGCCAATTCTCTTTTTTTTCATCTGAATCTTCTGAGGAAAAGATAAAATCGCATTCAATAATGTCTGTTTTCCCTCTTTCTCTCCCAAGAGATTCTATTTTAGGGTCTGCATCTTCTCCTGTGATCGGGGTCAAGCCGAAACCTATGCACACACGCTGATCCTTTTGATGATTGAAAACAATCTCATCAAAGGAACCGAGCCTCAACATATGACCGTTCAACACCACAGACCGCGAATTGACTGTCGTTTGCAAGGTTTGTGCAACCAGCAGGATGCTTTGAATGAGCGTACTCTTGCCGGAACTGTTCGGTCCCGCAAACAAGGTCAGAGGTTTCATGTGCAACGTCGTTTTGTCAGAGACCGACTTGAAATTTTGGATGGTCCATGTTTGTATCATAACGCATTTCTCGCATTGCTCGCATTTCTTTTAAAAATTCAGCCAGTTCATCAAACGGATGATACTGTCCAAGTTTTCTCATGGCTTGCCAATTCTTGATGTTCTGAGTCGATTTCGCCACTTGGAATAGGGAGCATATGACATGTTTGGGCTCATATTGGCCTTTTATCATATCCCTGTCGTCGATGGTTCTGTGAAAGATGTCAAAGAATATGGCCTTGTCCTTGAAAAACACCACTTCCATTTCGGGCACATTGATCAGGAGCTTATAAGGGGTGCCGTCTGAGGCCTGCCTTAACAGCATGTCATAAGTCTCTTTTGTCTCCTCTATCTGAGTGCTGTCAACAGAATCTGAGTCGATGACAATGGCTGTCGGGATTCCTCTGGTCTTCAGAAAGGTTCTGGCGGTTGATAGGGCCGAAGACTTCCCCTCCCCGATCCCAAATCCGACATTTTCCAGCAACTCGGGATGCAGGACATTCGCTATCATCTCTCTGTCAGTCATATCTTCGACGACTATATATGCATGAAAGTTCATCGGTTCAACTCCGCCTCCAAAAGTTGGTATAGTCTGATATTCCATATTCAACAAGCGCTTTGTATTTTTCTTTTAACACCCAGCAAATATCACGTTTGCGTATTGCAAAGTCAATATCTTGCTTGTACCATAGCAACAACTGGGGTGGGATCAGATATTGTGAAAGGATAAGGCTCGGTGATGTGAATCCATCCAAACTGATCAGCATTCCAAAAGTACCCAATGGCCGTCTTAATATCTGGTTTCGCAATTTTGCAATCGGCTCAATATTCAACTTTCCGGAACTTTTGCATTCCACAAAAAATGTGCCTTCGTTTACATAAACAATGCCATCAATTTGCTCGATTTCCTGCCCTTCAATGCTTATGGAATATGGATATTTCATCTCCGATCCTGACAGCTCAAACGCCCTCATTATCATATATTCAAAAAGCTTCCCTTGCTCCCAATCAGGTGTATCCTTCATTACAACTTGAGAATATAGATATCTTAATTGTATCCAATCGCACCTGCTTATCCTTTCCTCATATATTTCTGATTTCAGTCGTTTGTCTGACTTCATTGTCCACTTTTCCCAAAGTGATGATAGATGCACCAAAGATCCTTTCAGAGGACAGATCCTCTTCAAGCCTTCTGAACTGCCAGAAAAAGCCAAGCTGCCTATTCAGATTTCTAACACACTTTGACGGTCATTTGCAAGTCATCGATCATCGAAGGATTTTTTTCAACTTCACCTTGATCGTCTGCCCGACAATCGGCAGGCGCAGGTGCAACACCTGATCTTCTGTCACCTCCTCATACCCCAGATTTTCATACACCAACAGGGTCTGATCCTTCAACGAACTGATGTTGCTCTTCACCTTGACCTTTTTGTGCAATTTGAAACGGGAGGAGTCGCGCAACAGATCTCTCAGTTCATCATATATCTTCATGCCGCTGATGTTGATGGATTCAACCACTGCAAACTGCACCCCCAGATCGGAAAAGGCCTTGTGAATCTCCTCTTTGTCGTGGAGGTGGATTTCGAGCTTCTTTTTGTAAGAGAGCGAGGATGAGCTGATCAGCTTGTCCCCCCGAAGGATGACAAATTGCCTGTCAGGGTCATGCTTTCTGGCAAAAAAGATGAACTGGCTGTTCGCATATCCCTCAAAGAAGATCACCGGCGACCTTGTCCGTTGCAGAACATACGTTGCCGCTTCCTCATACCCGCCGGCATACCCCACAAACACATTCGGAAAATGACTGAGCTGAAGGATGAGCGGCAGGCAAATCACCGCGTATCTGATGAAGGGCTTCCGGGTCTTTGACACGCGTTCAAGCCAAGCGACCAACTTTTGCAGGCCAATCGCCGCAAACAGGGCGAAAAACGGGATCCAGCACATCGGGTAACGGGAGACCTTCACCTTTATCATTGTGAAAAACAGGTAAACGCACACAATGCCAAGGACAAAAATCAGGCTTCCTGCGTCTTTCCGAATGAAACAGCCCCCCATTCCGATGATCGCCAAGAGCAAAACTGGCACAGAGAGATGGTCATGGTACAGGAACCAGAGGTTCTTGAACAATCTGAGTCTGGCAAGCCAGTCTCCGCTTGGCCGCCGGGAGCCGATACCGATGGATTGCTCAAGATTCTGATCCCCAAGCCATAGGGTGATGCAGACTAGTGGAATCAGAAAGGCGAGGATGATGCCGGCAGAGATCCAAGTGTTTCTGGCAAGCAGAAGTTTCCCTTTTCCTTTAATAAAAGGATAACTCAGAAGCAGAAGCAAGAGAAAGCCGCTTTTCTGATTGGTCCAAAGCGCGAGTCCGGTCACGGTTCCGAGAATGATCCCATGGGCAAGGGAGGGATCGGTCTCATATTTGCAGAGACAATAAACGCAGATGATGCTTATGGAGAGTGTCGGGATCTCAAGCATCGGTTGCTGGGCATACTGATAAACATATGGATTGGTCACCCAGAGCAAAAGGGAGAGCAACGCCGTCGGGGGATCATAAATTTTCTGCACCAGCAGGACCCAGAAAATCATCCCGAGAAACAGGAAAAACAGGACAGCCAACCTCGCGCTCAGATGAGACAATCCAAAGATGGCGTAAAAGAACGCTTCGATCAGGGGAAAGAAGGCCGGCCGGTATCCGATGGAAAGCGCGGGATATTTGGCATAATATCCGATGGTATAATCATAGATGTTCAGCGCGGATCCGGGCAGGTCTCCGATGAAGTCCATCATGAAAACCCCGTCCATGCCAATTCTGTCTGCGTCGGGTGCCCAGAAATCATTGTTCAAAAGGTGCGGAAGCGACAGCAACACATAGAGAGCAAAGATGCCTGAGATGATGCAAAGCGTTTTGTCTGTCTTCATAATGGGGCATTTTGTTGATAGGGTTACTTACCCCTATTCCGTACTCCTGCCGACACCGGCAGGGCACGGGCCTTTGATTCAAAGGGACCGTAAGTCTGAAAAGCTACCTCATCAATCAGGTAAAGTCAATAGGGTGAAAAGAGTATTTTGGGGTGGCAAAATACTCATTCCCGGATACTCTGGCATGGAAATTGCACACCAATGCCTCCTTGACAAATGCCTGAAAACATATGGCCAAGCACTTATTTTGTGTTCGACTTTGTCAAGAATTTCAGTTTACGCCATTCCAAACATGAAAGTCAACCTTTTTCACAACAATCTCAAGCACAGGGCAAAAGGTCCTTGAACGTGAACGTGAACTTGAACGTGCCCGTGAACTTGGACGTGCGCGTAAATGAATGTTGATGTTCAGGTTCAAGTTCAAGTCTAAGTTCAAGTTCAAGCCTGAGTTCACGGAGAGAGCGGCCTCCCCAAAAAGCGTTATAATCAGAAAAAACGGGTCAGGAATTCGTTGGTTGCTCTGCTATTTTGAGGAGGAAACAAAAATGGATATTCATGTCAGCAGTCCGCGAGCTGAACAACTTGCCCGTGAACTCACAACCCGGACCGGAGAGAGTCTGACCCAGGCTGTCAATGATTTCAAAACATTATGGAAACTTGCGACTGACGAGTTGTAACGGATTTTGAAGGCCCCGTGAACATGAACGCGAACGTGTCTTTGAGGATGAGAATGAGGTTTACGTTCAAGTTCACGTTCAGGGCTCAGATCCGTTTCCGACGCACCAGTTCCTGGGGTTCCAAGCACATCTTCTCGCCGTTCAGGAGTTTGGCCACGCCGTCTAGGGGCTTGTAGCGTTCGTCATCACAGATTTTGCATCGCCCACAGGTGGAGAAGACGTTTTTCGGCTGGGTGTAGGTGGTGATGACCCCTTCATAGTTTCTCAGGACAAACCGGCGGTCTGACTGCGAGATCATGTAACTCGGCATCACTGGGATCTTGCCGCCGCCGCCGGGCGCGTCCACCACAAAGGTCGGTACGGCCATGCCGGTGGTGTGGCCCCTCAGATTCTCCATGATCTCCATGCCCTTTGCGATGGATGTCCTGAAATGGGAGATGCCGACGGAGAGGTCGCACTGGTAGATGTAGTACGGCTTGACCCGGATCATCAGGAGCTCATGCATCAGCTTCTTCATGATGTTGGGACAGTCATTGACATCCCGAAGCAGGACCGTCTGATTCCCCACGGGGATGCCCGCGTCAGCCAGCCGGGCGCACGCCTCCTTGGCCTCGTGTGTGACTTCGGCCGGATGGTTGAAATGGGTGTTCAGATAGATGGGATGGTATTTTCTCAGCATGTTCACCAGATCATCCGTGATGCGCTGGGGCATGACCACGGGCATCCGGCTTCCGAGGCGGATGATCTCCACATGCTCGATTTCCCGGATATGGTCCAGCACATACGCCAGTTGATCGTCGCTCAGAGTCAGGGGATCGCCGCCGGAGATCAGCACGTCCCGGATTTCCCGGTGCCGTTTGATGTACTCGATTCCGAGCTGAAGCTGATCTTTGGGAAGATGCACGTCGTGATCGCCGACCACCCGCCGGCGGGTGCAGTGACGGCAGTACATGGAGCAGATATGCGTCACGAGAAAGAGCACTCTGTCCGGGTACCGGTGCGTCAACCCCGGGGCCGGGGAGTCCACGTCCTCATGCAGGGGATCATCCCGGTCGTCCGGCGCGGTGTCGAGTTCCTGAATTCGCGGCACGGCCTGCAACCGGATCACATCCCGCCGGTATTCCCGATCCATGAGCGAGGCATAATAAGGGGTGATGGCCATCCGGAATTTTCCAAGGCTTTTCTCCAGATTCGTCTCCTCCTTTTCGCTCAACGTGATGATTTTCTTCAGGGTGGGAATATCCCGGATCGTGTTTTTGAACTGCCATTTCCAAGCATTCCAATCCGAATCGTTCACATCCTTGAACAGCGGGATGTCCCGATAATTGCTTTTCGAGTATTCTCTCATGGTTACCTCCTTATTTTTGACGGATGAAGGATGAATAGACGGTTTCAAACGGCCTCCTTTTTTAAATGATTCATCTGCAATAGTTCGGACAGTTTTTGAAAATTAAAGGACCAGAAAATGTGACCTGTTGAAATCAGAGGTTTCAATTTTTTAAGCCGAAATCAGCAAATCCTTTAAAATCAACGGGTTACAAAAACTGTCCGAACCATTGATCTGCGTACAGGACAAAAAGTTCTTTTGGTCTCAGGCCCGAAATCATCTCTGTGTCTGCTCACACGGCTTCTTCAAGCTCAGCGGCGGGTGTCGCTGTTTCGTGTTGCCAGTCTCCATGACGGCGTCCTGAACCGTTACCAAGGAACTTCGGAGAATTGGGCTTGTGACCCAGATGCTTTTCAAAAAAGTTTCTGAGGAACCGGGTGACTGGCATCATTGTTGCATACAACAGGCAACTGACTACTGACTACTTCGAGTACTCATGTCGGATATACCGGTTGTCGAGAATCGTGGTCCCTTTCTGACTGTAGCCATTGGTAACCGGGTAATCCGAATATACCTCGATATCCGGAACCGAGACGTGGAAGAAGTTCACATCAATCCTGCCGCCGGCGTCAAACCAGAGCTTCACGAAGATATCCGGGTTGTCCCGGCTCCCCCATGTCACATCCGATGGGCTGGCATGGAAGTAGCCCCAGACCACTTGATGACCCCCGGATGTGTCGTTCTCTCCCCCGAGACACCAGACCGCATCCACCAGCCCCTTCTCCTCGGTGTTGATCATCGCGGCGATGCGGAGTTGGTTGGTCACATTCCCCGAAGGCATTCCCGTCGGCCAATGTCCCAAGGGCGGCAGTCCGTTCTCATATTTCTCCTCGACCCCGTTCCGTCCGTCCGGATAATAGTAGTGCCGGATGTAACGCCGCTCCATGGTCGCGGTATGCACCTGGTCCGTTGATCCGTCAAAGGGATAATCCGAATAGACCTCGATATCCGGAACCGAGACGTGGAAGAAGTTCACGTCAATCCTGCCGCCGGTGTCAAACCAGAGCTTCACGAAGAGATCCGGATTCTCTCGGCTTCCCCAAGTCACATCCTCAGGGCTGGCAAAGAAATATCCCCAGATCACCTCATGGCCTCCCGCGGTCTTCCCCTCTCCGCCCTGTTGCCAGACCGCCTCGATATCCCCTTTCTCCTCGGTCTTTATCATGGCCCGCATCCAGAGTTCCGGTGTCACCAGATTTCCAATGCTCGGAGGGTCAGGCTCATGGCTCCCGGTCTTGTGGAACTTGATCACCTGGGTCTTGGAGAATGTCGGCAGAGCGATCCGGGTCTCCCCGGAATCGTCCGATTCTGCGACAATCCTCGTCGTCGGTGAGATTCGGGTCGCATCGTGGGAGTCCCAGAACTCAAAGGTGAACTCGCCAAAAGGATCAAGCTTCGGAACCCTCAGCGTGGCTCCAGATACAGGAGGATTCGTGCCTTTCCGCTCGTCATTGATCAGAAAGACAATCCCCTGTCTTCCGTCGGTGATGCCGGTCTTCACGACCGGAACGCTCGTGGAGAGAACTTCCATATGCTGTCCGATCTGGATCGGCTGAAACCCGGAAAAATCGAGGTTCTCCTCGATAAAATGCCTCAGGGCCAGCTGATAGTCTCGCATCCGATCCGAGAGCGCATGGTCGGCGAGCATGTACCCAGGCCATCTCATGCCTGTGCCGACCTCACCCGAGGCGAGATGGGCCCAGATCATGTTGTGAAAGATCTGCTCGTCATCGGCTTGGGTGAAGTACCGATCATATTCGAGCGTATAGTAACTCAACGGCCCTGCCTCCGAATTCAGGTACGGTTTGGGTGTCAGGGTGTTGGCGTAGTAGAACTGAAGGCCCTGCCTGATTCTCACGGCCGGCGAGATGGTGTTGTCCAGATCAGCCACCAGGTACGTTCCGCTGTTCTCCGGGTGGTTGTGGTTCGGATCCCGGATGTCCGGATAATAGGTGTGGGTGGAATTGAGGTGGAATTCGGGATTGTTCAGGACAAGGGCACTGTCCGCACCCGGCATCATGGTGCTGACATTATCCAGATGGGTGGTGAAGATCGGATTCCATCGCACAGACGAGAGGTAAACCATATGGTTCGGGTCAATCGCCTTCAAATACTGTGCCAGATCATTCACCGCCACCTCCCGCTCGTCAAACGGCGTCCGATTCCAGCCATGGACCGGATCATCCGAGTCAAGCTCGTTCAGGATGTCCCAAGCGAGAAGATTTCGCCGCTCCCCCACCGTCTCCACCAGCTTCGTCAGAATCGCCTTCAAGTACTCCCGGAAGGGAGGGGCGAAAATATCCGAAGGGGAGGAGAGGGGGCCGCCCATGACCGTGCTGAAGGGGACATCCATCGTTCTTTGTAATAGAATTGGAAGGCATCATCATTCCAAGTGCTCTCCCAGTCCTTATCCGGATCGTAATCATCCACCCACAACTCGAAATCCTCAATCTCCGCGGCGATGTAGAGATAAGTCTGATCCCACATCATCCATATCTCGATCTTGGCATCCTCGCCGAAAAATTTGTGCAGGGTGAGATGACCCATCTCATCCCATTCCCCGGGTGTCAGCACCCCATCCACCACCGGCGTCCCCTCCGGGATGAATCCGCCAAAGAAATCATATGGGGCCGCTGATGCGCCTGAACATGAGAAATGGATCAGTCCAAGCAGGACAAAGACAAAAAGCGTTTTTTTCATAATTGTTGGCCTCCTGTTTGGGCATCCTTACACTTCCAAGTTTTCATGAACTTGAACTTGAACGTAAACTTGAACTTGAACGTAAACGTGAGTCTGAACGGCACCGGGGAAACCGAAAACCCTCCCGTTTCTGTCAGATCAAGAAATTCGGGAAACCGGTTCAGATATGCCAGCTTCAAGTTCCATTTCTCGGCATCCTTCAAAAAAGCCGGAAATAGTTTACATCTTTACCTGTGTACAGGGCAAAAAAGGTGACTGAGGAAAGAAACCCGGCTTCTTCTTGCAGTTGGGAAGTCGGCCCTTTTGGGAAAAAGCCGGGTTTCCCGCCCGTTCCCGACTTTTTGTCCTGTACACAGCATCTTCACATTATCAGCCCGGCAGGCAAGGGCAAAATGTAAACCCATAAGTGAAGGATGCCGAAAGTAGTTTGCATTTTTATGTATCCGCTCTGAACGGACAAGGGCAGAGGGCAGGAGCAAAGTGCAAACTGATAAATGAAGGGCGCCCATTTTCCATTCTTTTTCAAAGCAGAACGTATTCATTTACACCATTTGGGGATCTTTTTCAACCGGATTTTTGGAAAAGGTGAAATTCATGTCACGCTCCCACCGGAACCTGTCCCTGACATCTTTTGTCAGGGATTGACAAAATCCGGCAGGTGCTTCGGATTTGAAGGCTGATCAAGTTCTTATCCGGACAAAGGTTTTGCATGAGGGCTTCCAGAATCTCAGAATATTGGAACTTATGACGCAGTGCGTCATGATCATTCAATCCGGAAATAAGAAGGCCCGCATCAGAGCCAAAGGTTGAGCATCGTTCGCAGGGGAATCAGGGCAGAGCCGAAGTTTCAGAAACTCCGGGAATCTGAGACGCCCGAAGGCCGAATCTGTGCCCCAGTGCGTCATGGTCATCTGGGATAAATTTGCTGCATCCTTACAATCAGCGAACAAGGAGATCCGGATGAGAGTCAGATTCTCATGAAGAAATGAAAAAATGAAAGGAAGTTATCGGCATTATGTTTATCGCTCTGTTTTTTGCAGGAGCGGCACAGGCGTTGGAAGTCAGCCCGGAAAGTGTCACAGGAAGCCCCGGCGATTCTATTGTCGTTCCGATCACCATTTCCGATGTCGGCGGCGGTGTGGATGCGGACGCGTTCAGTTTCATCATCCGGTTTGACGCGGATGTGCTGACCTTTACCGAAGCAGACCGGAGCGGCACGCTTACGGAAAGCTTCAGTCTTGTGGAGGGGCAGGAGATCGAGACCGGGCAGGTGAAAGTGAACGGGAGCCTGTTCGGAACACCTATTCATATTTTTTTAGACAACCGCGCTTATCCTGCTCAAATCGGCGAACTGTCCCGCCGGCTGTCCGATGCGTCCCATGTTTCCATATCCGCGGTCAGAATGCTTTTGCTGTGAAGCCATTCCTCAACATCCTTTTTGAAGCCTTTCGCGCTCAGATACACCGGGCAGACAAACCGCGTCCTCTTTCTCCTCTGCTCCGCCCGCTCCCTGATCATCCCCACCTTTGTCGAAAAGCGCTTGGCCTCATCCATTGTCGGCGGATTCCTCTCATCCCTGTTCTTCGCCTCAAAGGCCAGAAACCACCGGCTTTCGTCATCTCCGCCCTCCGCAAGGACATCCACCTCCAAGGCGGGGGTGTGCGGCAGTTGGACATAGTGGTTCATCCACACATTGTCGAATTTGCTTCCGCCGCACAGTTCAATGAGCTCATTCATCTTGTCCGCATCGCCGGCGTCCGTGATTTTCCGCAGTCGTCCCGCGAAATTCGTGACGGTCCTGTTCTCCTTCCTGCATCGGTTCAGCTCCCGCCAGACGACGAGTTCCAGCATCCGGCCCCTCAGTTCGGACAGCGTCCCCGCCAAGGACCTCTTCTCCTCCTGCAATCTCTCCAACTTCTCCGTGAGTTCGGCCCTGACATCAGGCCTGTCCTGCTCGATTTCATACTGATAAAGTTCCCGGAAGATGATGTCCAGCACGTCGTCCGGGATGCCCTGATAGTGGAAGTTGCTGGTCGTCAGGGTGATCAGATTCCCATAAGCCAGCGTCTTGAGCTTCTCCTCCAGTTCCCGGTCCCGTTCGGGCGGCCATCCGATATGCTCCCTGATCTCATCCCGGGGGCATTCCTTGTGCCGTTCCTTCAAGAGGTACAGGAGCATCTTCTTTCCGTAAACGTCGTTCACCGCGTCCAGGGAGATGTCAATGTACTCGGACCAAGTCCCGAATATCTCGCCGCCCGGATCGAGGATCTCATGCGCGAAGGTTCGGATGACCCCCTCCGCGGTGGAGAGGTCCCGTCCGGGCCAGTCGCTGCGGAACAGGGTGGCGATGTAAAACGGATCGCTCTGCGTCAGATGGTTGACGACAAGAGAAATTTCCTCGGTGATCGGGATCCCGTGATGTTCCGCATAGCGCCAGATGGCCTCCATGCCCTCCGAGAAGGTGAGATTGGGCGACACGGACATCCGCTTCAGCCTGCCCCCGACGAACATCTCCCGCATCATCTGGGTCATCCAGCCGATGTAGCTTCCGGAGACCAGCATGGGCGCGTATTTCAACTCCACCAGACCGTGAAACGCACCAGGAAGGTTATGCGCCCGGATTTTACGCTCCTTGTCATAAAAAATGTGCTTGGTCATATACTGGATTTCATCAATCATCACCACAAAGGAGACGTCGTCATAGCCGGTGAACTCGGCCGGCGCGGCAAAGGCCGCCCGCATTGCGTTGTGCGTGTCCTCCTTTTCAAGATCATCCTGGAAGTTTTCCGCCTCCCGGAGAATCTCCGTGTTGTCCAACGCCTTGAGCATCTCATTCAGTTCGCCCCATTTCCACGGCTTATTCTTTTTCCTGAGCGGGGTCCGGGTCTTGAAGGAGATGTACTGGCTCAGAAAGGTCCGGTAGTATTCATCCGAAAATTCCAGCAGCCACTGATCCTGGTCCAGAACCTCGATGTAGAACGGGATGACGTTTCCGTCCAGATTCCACAGGATGTTGAACAGCCGCTGCATGATCGCCGTCTTTCCGCTCTTGCGACGACCCAGCAGCGCGCGGGACTTTGCGAGCTTTTTGGGGATGAGGTCCGTGGTCCATCTGAGCAGCAGCTCCATCTCCTGTCTGCGGCCGCAGAACAGGGAGGGACTGCCGATCCTCTCCTCAAACGCGCACACGAAATCTTCCATTGTGCCTTCCTCCTGTTGCTGTCTGGTTTTTGTTTTTTTCTGATTTCCGCCTCTTCCGGACACGCCTTCAACTTCCCTGCCAACACCTCTGTCCATTCAGCTCCTGTGACATGCTAGGATGCATACTTGCTCCAATGCGTCAATGATCCACATGCAGTATGGATTGAGCATATTGTTGTTGCCATTCTTGAAGTCATCATCGTTTGACTTAAAGACGGCTAAGAGTTGTTCGGCGTCCTCTTTGGTTACCCGCGCCTGCATCCAAAGACTGTCTTTCAGACAACTAAGAATATAATGAACAAAAATATGTTGTCAAGTTGCCAAGATTTTTTTTCGCGAGAATGATAAAGTGATGATGTGGAAAGTTGTGGGATTTACCACAATTCTTTGTCAAACCTGAATCTTGGCAACAAAGAACCTATCCGAAAAATAATTTGCCAGCAACAGGTTTGAGCAATGGTGCCAATGTGTTGCAGGAAAAATGCGCTGTTTTTGAATCTGCCATTATTTCAAGGTGTCAATGATTTTTCGGATAGATTCAAGTAATCAGGAATACGCAATGTTTCAAACCTGCAAAATGACCCCTTGACAAGTTCAAGTCAAAGATGGTAATTAATTGGAATTGGAAGCAGTGGTTCCGGGTCAGATGACGGGAACCTCGGTTCAAGGTCGGGAACGCCTGAGGCGTTGCCGGTTTGAGCGATATGGCTTGGTGGATCATTCGGTGTGGATTGAGAAAAGCTGTGAGCTATAGGCTCCATGCTTACAGCTGTGAGCTTTGAGCTTACAACTTACAGCGGGGATTAGCATTATGCGGAATACAGAATGGATCGAAAAGGCAGAGGGGAGACATACGCTGACCGAGGCGGAGTCAAAACAGTTGCTCAAGGCTTATGGGGTGCCGGTTGTCCCTGAGACGGTTGTGTATGACGAGAAAGAGGTGGGGGGAGCGGCTGAGGCCCTCGGGTTTCCGGTCGTGCTCAAAGGGATCGCCGCAGGGATCACCCATAAGACCGAACAGGGGCTGGTCCGCTTGTGGCTGAACGACCCAGCCCGTGTGACCGAGGCCGCGAAGGAGATGGCCCGGAAAGTCGGAGAGAGGCTGGAAGGCTTCCTGATCCAACCCCAGCTCACCGGCAAAAGGGAGTTGGTGGCCGGGCTGTTTCATGATCCCCAGTTTGGGCCAGTGATCATGTTCGGCATTGGCGGCGTGTTTACCGAGGCTTTGCAGGATGTCACCTTTCGCACCGCCCCCCTGACCCGGGCAGACGCATCCGAGATGATCCATGAAATCCGTTCCAAAGCCCTGCTGGAAGATTACCGTGGCGAAAAGGCGGTGAATAGGGAGCAATTGCTCGACACCCTGACCGGGCTTTCCGACGTGGCAGCCGCGCATCCGGATATTGCCGAGATAGACATCAATCCGCTGATTGTGTCGTCTGAGGGGGAACTGGTCGCCGCGGACGCGCTAGTGGTACTGAACAAAACAGAACAGGAAAAGATATCCCACCCTCCCATTGATCCATATGATCTGGGTGCCTTGTTCCATCCCAAATCGATCGCATTTGTGGGGGCTTCAGCCACACTCGGCAAATGGGGGCACATTCTTTTTGCCAACACAGTGAGCGGCGGCTATGAGGGGGAGATATATCTGGTCAATCCCAAAGGGGGGACCATTGCCGGCCGGCCGGTCTATCCCTCTGTGACCGACATTCCGCACAAGATTGATCTGGCGGTGGTCACGGTGCCCGCGGGTCATCTCTTTGACCTGATCCCCCAGTTTGAGGAAAAAGGGATAAAGGGGATGCTCCTGATCACCTCAGGCTTCAGCGAGACAGGCGCGGACGGACGGCAGGCAGAGGAGGAGCTGGTGCAAAAGGCCCGAGCGGCCGGGATCCTGATCCTGGGGCCGAACACCATGGGGATATGCAATCCGCATGTCCGACTCTTCTGCGTCCCGACGCATGCCCGCACCCCCGCGGGGTCCACCGCGCTGGTCTCCCAGTCCGGGAATCTGGGGGTTCAGCTCCTCAGCTTTGCGGAACGCCAAGGACTTGCCATGCGGGCCTTCAGCGGATCCGGCAATGAGGCCATGATCACCATCGAGGACTACATCGACGCGTTCGAGAAGGACGATCTGACCCGCACGGTGGTGTTGTATATCGAAAGCGTCAAGGACGGCAGGCGTTTTCTCGAGAGTGCGAGCCGGGTCTCCCGCAAGAAGCCGATCATCATCCTCAAGGGCGGTTGCACCGATGCGGGTGCCCGGGCAGCCTCCAGCCACACCGGGGCCATGGCGTCGGATGCGAGGATATTTGAGGCGGCCTGTCGCCAAGGAGGGATTGTCATGGCTGATCACCCCATGGAACTGCTGGATCTCTCCGCGGTCTTCTCCTCACTCCCTCTGCCCAAGGGGAACCGTGTGGCGATCATGACCTTGGGGGGCGGATGGGGCGTGGTCGCGGCGGATCTCTGTGCAAAGTACGGTTTGGAAGTGCCCATGCTCACACCTGAGATGATCACACGCTTTGACGAGATGCTCCCCCCTTACTGGAGCCGCTCGAATCCGGTGGATCTGGTGGGAGAGAGGGACACCCGGCTCCCCGTGCTCGGACTGGAGGAGCTGCTGAAATGGGAGGGGTGCGATGCCGTGATCAACCTCGGCATCTATGGCCGGAGAATCTCCATGGCGCGTCTGGCCGAATCCGTCTCCGTGGCCGATCCCAACTATTCAAAGGCGTTCCTCGAAGTCGCCAAGCAACAGATGAACGACTTTGACAGCGCATACGTCGGGCATGTGGTCCGACTGATGGAGGTGCATGAGAAGCCAGTGCTCGGCGTGAGTCTGGTGACCGAGGATGATCGCACCCTGTACAATGTCCCGGGGAGCGCATACAAAGGGCTCTTTTTTCCCTCACCGGAACGGGCCGTGAAGGCGCTGGCGAAGATGTGCGGGTATCAGCGGTGGACAAGGAGGCTTGAGACGTGATTCGTGGGGCCGCCATCCGGGGGATCCTCCTTCTCGGAACGGTTGAAGTCGCAGAGGGCGTCGTGGCACAACGCCGCCAGATCCCTGCAGTCCATTCAGGGGAAGGCATCCGGCAGCCTGAACCACTCCGCCTCGGGAGAGTCCGGAAGCGTCTGGTCGTCCTCGTTCACCAATCAGTTGCAGGTGGGGTAGAACCCCTACAATTTTTTGTCCTGTACTCAGGATGTTTGGACAACTTCCGGATGAGTTGCTCCGGAGAAATGGAAAACAGCTATGAACACCAAAGAATGGAACCCCGGCCAATTACTTGAAATATCTGGCTATTACTGGAAGACCTGCACACTTCACGCGGGGGTCAAACTTGACCTGTTCACCGCGATCGGCAAGGAACAGATCAAGGCTGGTGACATGGCCCGACAGTTGGATGTGGATGAACGGGCCCTCACCATGTTGCTGAACGCCCTTGCCGCCATGAATCTTCTGGAAAAAACAGAGGAGACCTATGCGAATCTCCCCGCTGTGGAAACACTCCTCTCAAAGGATTCCCCCCAATATATCGGCTACATGATCATGCATCATCATCATCTGGTGGAATCCTGGTTTCATCTGGATGAGGCGGTGAATACTGGCAAGCCGGTGAGAACAAGTGCGTCGCTTGGTGATGAGGAGCGGCGGGAGAGTTTTCTCATGGGCATGTTCAATCTGGCCATGGGAATTGCCCCGGGAGTGGCCAAACAGATCGGACTCTCGAACCGCCGGCATCTTCTGGATCTGGGTGGCGGCCCCGGGACCTATGCCATCCATTTTTGCGTGGAAAACCCCTCGCTCAAAGCCACCATCTATGATCTGTCCACCACCCGCCCCTTTGCCGAGCGGACCATTGGGAAATTCAATCTGTCGGACCGGATAGACTTCTTGCCCGGAGACTATCTGAAAGACGACATCAAGGGGAGATATGACGCGGTTTGGCTCTCCCACGTTCTTCATGGGGAAGGTCCCGGGGACTGCCAGAAGATCCTCTGGAAGACCGTCTCCGCGATGGAGCCAGGGGGCCTGATCATGATCCACGACTTTGTCCTGAATGACACGATGGACAGCCCCCTCTTTCCCGCGCTGTTCTCCCTGAACATGCTCCTCGGCACCCCCTATGGACAGGCCTATTCGGAAAAACAGATCATGGAGATGCTCGCTGAAGCCGGTGCCAAGGAGATCCAACGAATCCCCTTCCAGGGACCCAATGATTCGGGAATTGTCACCGGCATCATTTGAGGGACGCATCCCCGGAGCGCCAAAATGAAATTTTGGCCGAGCCGAAGGCGGGAGACGCATCCCCGGAGTGCCAAAATGAAATTTTGGCCGAGCCGAAGGCGGGAGACGCATCCCCGGAGCGCCGGGGGCTCTGTCGGCTCTGTCGCCTTTGGCAAAATTTCATTTTGG